>DATGPD010000385.1:0-4421 GCA_035305285.1 Planctomycetota bacterium | reverse complement strand
GGCCGCGCAGGATCCGACCAACCTGATCGTCAAGTTCGTCGAAGGCTCGGGCGTGCGCTGGCGCGACGGCCAGTTCGTCGGCGTGCCCGGCGTGAACCTCGCCGAGGTGAACGCGCTGATGCTCCGTCACACGACGTCGGTGAGCCGGCTGTTCCTGCGATCCGAAGCCGACCTCGACCGCGAGCGGGCCGAAGTGATCGCGAAGCTCGGCCCGGCGGTCCTCGCCGAGATCGATCCGCCGGCCGACCTCAACCTCTACTACCGCGCGCGGACCGCGACCGCGGAGCACGGGATGGCGTTGTGGCGCGCGCTGCTCGCGCTGCCGGTCGTCGAGACCGCGTTCCTCGACACGCCGCCCGGCTACCAGGCCGACCCGGTGGTGGAGGTCGACGACATCCCGCCGACCACGCCGGACTATTCCGGCCAGCAGACCTACTTCGACGCGCCGCCCAGCGGCATCAACCTCCGCGTCGCGCGTGTCATCCCCGGCGGGCGCGGTGAGCAGCTCCAGATCTGCGACATCGAGACCGGCCTCATCCTCAACCACGAGGACGTGCCGCTGGCGATCGCGGCGAACGTCATCGGGCCGAATCCGACGCCCACCGACCACGGGCTCGCGGTGGCGGGCGAGATGGTCGCGGACAAGAACGGCTACGGCGTGAGCGGCGGCGTCTACCGCTCGCGCTACAAGTTCCACAGCCACCAGAGCATCAACTGGGCCAGCTCGGTGAACACCGCGGCAGCCAACAGCCAGCCCGGTGACATCATCGTGCTCGAGGTCCAGCTCCCGTGCCCGGCGGGCGGCAACGTGTGCCCGATGGAAGGCCGGCAGGACGTGTTCGACGCGGTGCGCAACGCGACGATGGCCGGCAAGTACGTGATCGCGGCGGCCGGCAACGGTTCGCGCGACCTCGACAACCCGATCTACAACAACGCGTTCAACCGCGCGGTGCGCGACTCGGGTTCGATCATCGTCGGCGCGACCGACGGCGCGAACCTCGTGCGCGCGTCGTTCTCGAACTACGGCTCGATCGTCGATGCCAACGGCTGGGGTCAGAACGTGACGACCACCGGCTACGGGGACCTGTTCTATCCGCAGGGCGACGCCCGGCAGAAGTACACGCGCACGTTCAGCGGCACGTCGAGCGCCACGCCGATCGTCACCAGCGCCGCCGCGGCGACGCTCAGTGCCGCCCGGCAGCAGCTCGGGCGCACGATCTCGATCGCCGAGCTGCGCACGCTCCTGCGCACGCACGGCACCGACGTCCCGAACGGCTCCATCGGCAAGCGCCCCGACCTCGCCGGGATCTTCGCCGCGATCGGCCTGCCGAACGGCCTGACCGTCCGCACCGAGGCGAACATCGGCCAGACCCTGGATCTGGACATCACCGGCAACCCCGGCGAGTCCTACCTCCTCGCGCTCGCCGCCGACCCGGCGGAGATCGACCTGCCGTTCGGCCGCCTGCTGCTGGATCCCGCGACCCTGACGGTCGCCGCCGCCGGGACCGTCAACGCGCAGTTCTCCATGCAGGTGCCGAACAACCCGGGCCTGCTGCTGCTGGAGGTGCACTGGCAGGCCCTGCGCTTCTCGGGGACGTCGATGCGCTTCACCAACAGCGTGGTGTCGTACTTCGAGCGATAGGGGCGGGAAACCAGCCGGCCCCGCGGTCGGTGCGTCACAGCCCGTGCAGGCGCCGCACCGCGTCTTCCAGCGCCGCGATCTTGCGCTCGGCGCGCTCTGCGCGGTCGCGCAGCACGCGCGCCTGATCGTCGACGAGGCGCACGCGGTACGCCGCGAACAGGCCCACCCACACGAGCCCGATCACCAGCGTGAGCAGGCTGACGACCGGCGGGTTCCACGCGGGGATCGCGCTGCGGACGACACGGTCGAAGAACGTGGACGCGAAGAGCAGTGCGCCCATCAGGAGGTGGAAGGAGCGTTCGTTCACGGCGGGCCCGCGCGCATCGTCGGGTTGCGAGAGCCCGGGCGCCATCGCGAAGGCGGCTCGTTGTGGACGCGAGGAGTGGTCTCCACGCTCGTGATGGGGGCTCGCGGAGGGCGAGGTCGGGCGAACGCGTCCAGCGCGCGCCGCGCGAGGCCGTGGACCGGCTCGCGCGCGGTGTCGAGCACTTCCCCGCCACGCCACCCTGCGGTGCGTGCACGCGGTGATGCCGCGGCAGCCCGAGCAGCGTGAGCGCAACCCTGCTCAGGAGCACGCGCACCTGCGCCGCGCGTGGCCTGCGAAGCTCCGCCGCCGATCGGACCCCCCCTACACTCCTCACCCTTGCCGTCCGCCGTCCTCGACACCCTCCTCCTCGTCCACGCCGCTCCCGTCGAGCGGCGGGGGCTCGCCGAATCCCTCGCTGGCGCGCGCATCGTCGAACTCGGCGTCGGCCCCGCGCGCGCCGCCATGAACCTCACGCGCGCGCTCACGCTCGGCCCGCCGCCGGCGCTCGTGCTCGCGTTCGGCGTGTGCGGCGTGCTCCCGCCCTTCCCGCTCGCGGTGGGCGACCTGTGCGTCGTCGCCCGCGACTGCCTCGCCGACGAGGGCGTCGAGACCGAGTCCGGCTTCCTCGACCTGCAGGCCCTCGGCCTCGCCGAGGACACCAGCTTCACTGCGCACGCCGACGCCACCGCGCGCGCGGCCGCAGCACTGGGCGCTCCGTCGCTCGCAGGCGCCACGGTCAGCACGGGCAGCGCGACCGACGCGCGCGCGCACGCGATCGCGGCGCGCACTGGCGCCGCGGTCGAGACGATGGAAGGCGCCGCGATCGCGCTCGTGTGTGCGCGCTTCGCCGTCCCGTGGGTGCAGGTCCGTGCCGTCAGCAACCGCTGCGGCGACCGCGCGCGCGGCGCCTGGGACCTGGACCGGGCCCTCGCCGCGCTGCACGGCGTGCTCCCGGCGGCCGTCACTGCCGCGGCAGGAGCCGTCGCCGACCGGCCGGGCCCCGGCTGATCAGCGCCCGTCCGGCGTCGCGCCCGCGCCCGCGCCCGTGCCGGAGCCCGACCCCGACTCGGCCTGTGAGCGCTCGAAGCGTTCGACCATCTCCCTGCCCGCCTGATCGATCGCCTTGCGCATCAGCTCGAAGCGCTTGCCGAGCGTAGCGTGCATCGACGCGGCGATGCTGATCCGCCAGCCGGCGCGCGTGTGCAGCACGACGAAGTGCACCGGCTCGGACGAGGTCCTGGTCTGCACCGGCACGACCGCGTGGCCGTGCTCCTCGCGCGGCTCGCCGACGTCGTAGCCGTCCTTCAATCCCGCCGGATCGATGCGCTGCCCCTGCTTTCTCTCGGCGTCCACCAGCAGCTCGCGCGCGCGCTCGACGCGGCCGGCCGCGACCTCGGCGCAGAACTCGGCGACCACGGCCCGCGCCTGCGCGAGCTGGCGCTCGGGCGAACAGGCGCCTGCCGCGCAGGCGAGCGCCCACAGGGCGGCGCGGAACGGTCGGCACCACGGGAGCATGCAGACTCCATCGGCCGGCAGGCCGACCGACCTTATCCCGTCGCGCCGCCGCGGCAGCCCCGACGCCGGCGCCTCCCGGACGGCGTCGGGGAAGACGCGGCCCGCCGCCGCGCACCCCGCTATCGTCGCCGCGGTGAGCCGACCTTCCGCCGACCCATCGGCCGTCGCGCGCGCGGTGCAGGAGCGACTGAAGCGCGCGATCCCCGAGCCGCGCTGCGAGCTGGACCACCGTTCGCCGTGGGAACTGCTCGTCGCGACCATCCTGAGCGCGCAGAGCACCGATGCCACGGTCAACAAGGTGACCCCGGAGCTGTTCGCGCGCTGGCCGACGCCGCTCGCCCTCGCCGAGGCGGATCCGGCCGAGGTCGAGGCCGTCGTCCGCCCGACCGGATTCTTCCGCAACAAGACCAGGCTCATCCAGGGCGCGGCGCGCACGCTGGTTGCCGAGTTCGGTGGGAAGGTGCCGCAGACGATGGACGACTTGCTGCGCGTGCCGGGCGTCGCGCGCAAGACCGCGAACGTCGTCCTCGGCGTCGCATACCGGGTCGCGGCCGGGATCGTCGTCGACACGCACGTGCAGCGCGTCGCCGAGCGCCTCGGGCTCAGCGGGGAGCACGATCCCGCCAAGGTCGAACGCGACCTGTGCGCGCTCTTTCCTCGGCGCGTGTGGATCGACATCAGCCACCGCCTGCTGCTGCACGGGCGCTACGTGTGCACCGCCAGGCAGCCGGCACACGAGGCGTGCTGCCTGTTCGAGGTGTGCCCGAGCGCGCAGGGGCAGCCGGAAGGCACCTGGACGGCGCGCGCCGCGGCGGAGGCGGCGCGTCTCGCCGCGGGCGCGGAAGACGCCGGCGACGGCGCGAACGCGCGCGCGTCACCCAGGCGCGCGGCCGGCGCACGGCGCGCGCGGAATTCCTGAACCCTCACGCCCGATCGGGGGGAATGGTCTCCGTGGAC
>DATGPD010000384.1:0-4074 GCA_035305285.1 Planctomycetota bacterium | reverse complement strand
TGATGAGGAAGAACATCGTGTTGACGGCGCCGCATTCGCGGTTGTGCATTGCTGGAAGCTCCTGGGACGGGCTTGCGAGTGGAGGGGCCTTCACCCCGCAGGGCAGAGGGGTCTCGGTCTGGAGGCGAGGGCGCGGATTCTAGGTAGGTCGAGCGATCAGGGTCAAGACAGGCGAGGGCTTGGCCTGATGCGCCGCGCGAGTCTACCCCACGAAATCGGCGGAAGCCGGCCGGCTGCGTGCCTCGCCGCCGCGCGCCGGGGTCCGGGAACGCGCGGGCCCGGCGGCATCGCGCGTTGCGGGCGTTGCACCGCAGCCGCGGGCGGCGAGGATGCCGGCGCGTGCGTGAAGATCCCCCACGTCCCGCGGTGGTCGTCGGTCTGCTCGGTGGCATCGCCTCCGGGAAGTCGACGGTCGCCGGAATGTTCGCGGAACACGGCTTCGCCATCCTCGACGCCGACCGGGAGGCGCGCGCGGTGACCGAGGAGCCCGAGATCGTGCGCGCGATCGCGGCGCGGTTCGGGCCCGGGGTCGTGCGCGACGGTCAGGTCGACCGGAAGGCGCTCGCCGACGCGGTGTTCGCCGATCCGGCCGCGCGCGCCGCCCTCGAAGCGATCGTGCACCCGGCGGTCCGCGCCCGCCTGACCACCCGCCTCGACGCCCTCCTGGCGCAGGGCCGTCCGGTCGTGCTCGACGTGCCGCTGCTCCTCGAGGGCGGCCTGATCGATCGCTGCACGACGTGCGTGTTCGTCGACGCCGATCCGGAGACGCGGCGGCGCCGTGCCGCGGGGCGGGGGTGGGACCCCGCCGAGCTGGCGAGACGGGAAGCCGCGCAGGCCGATCTCGCCGTGAAACGCGCCCGTTGCGGGCATACGATCCGCACCGATGGGAGCCTCGACGATGTGCGTCGGCAGGTGGACGAGGTCGTGCGTCGGCTCGCCGCCTGATCGCCCGGCGCAGCGGCGAGGTCGGCACCCGGGGTCACGCCGCCGGCGGACGGCCGACCGTCGGTCCGCGCCCCACGTCGGACTCCGCATGAGGCGCCGGTCATGACGTCGCCGCCCGCTCCGCAGCCCGAAGTCGAGCGCGATCCCGCGGTCGAGCCCGCGGCGCGCGAGGCGACGCACGCGCCGCCGTCGTGGTCGGTCGACGACCTGCAGGCCCTGCCGATGCCCGAGCTGGTCGCGCTCGCCGAGCAGGAAGGCCTCGACGGCGTGATCGGGCTCAACCGTCAGGAACTGCTGTTCGAGCTGCTCAAGCACCGCGCGCACCGCGCCGGCGCGGCGTTCGGCGCCGGGGTACTCGACGTGCTCCCCGACGGCTTCGGCTTCCTGCGCAGCCGGCGGCACGGCTACCGCTCCGGGCCGGACGACATCTACGTCAGCCCCAGCCAGGTGCGCCGGCTCAACCTCAAGCGCGGCCACTTCGTCGGCGGCCCGGTGCGCCCGCCGCGCGACGGCGAACGCTACTTCGCGCTGCTGCACGTCGACACGGTCAACGGCGCGTCGATCGCCGACCTGCGCCGACGCGTGCCGTTCGAGAGTCGCACGCCGATCGTGCCGCGCGTGCGCCTGCGCCTGGAGCATCCGGGCTGCTCGCCCGCGCTGCGCGCGATCGAGCTGCTCGCGCCGTTCGGCCGCGGGCAGCGCGTGCTGGTACAGGCTCCGCCGCAGTGCGGGCGGACCAAGCTGCTGACCGAGATCGCGCTCGGGATCGCACACAACAAGGACGTGCACGTCATCGTCTTGCTGCTCGACGAACGGCCGGAGGAAGTGACCGCGGTCGAGCGCAAGCTCGCCGGCGTGCCGCACGCCGAAGTCGTCGCCTCGACCTTCGACGAGCCCCCGGGGCGGCAGCTCGACCTCGCCGAGCTGGTCCTCGACCGCGCCCGGAGGATGGTCGAAGCCGAGCAGGACGTCGCGCTGGTCGTCGACTCGCTGACCGCGCTGGCGCGTGCCTGCAACACCGAGCTGCCGCACTCCGGCAAGGTGCTCTGCGCCGGGTTCGACGCGACCTCGCTGCTGCTGCCCAAGCGGCTGTTCGGCGCGGCCCGGCAGTGCGAGGAGGGCGGCTCGCTCACCGTGGTCGGCGCGGTGCTGACCGAGACCGGCAGCCACGCCGACGCCCTGGTCGCCGCCGAGCTGCGCGGCAAGGGCAACTGCGACCTGGTGCTCGACCGGCGGCAGGCGGAGCTGCACGTGTTCCCGGCGTTCGACGTCGCGCGCACCGGGACGCGGCGCGAGGACGAGGTCGTCGGCCCCGAGGAAGCCGCTCATCTGCGCGCGCTGCGCGCCCGCCTGCTCGCCGAGCCCGAGGAACGGCGGCTGTCGCTCCTGCTGGAGGGGATCGCGCGCACCGCGGACAACGCCGAGCTGCTGCACGGCGGTCTCTGAAGCCCTCCCCCGACGTCAGGGCGGCGGCCAGTCGTCGGTGCGGAACGAGCCGGCAGGCAGGCCGTCGCCGTCGACCAGGTTGGTGACGTCCGCGGCGCCGAACCCGTGCCGCACCGCCACCGGCCGCTCGACCGACGCGCTGCGCACGACCACGGTCTCGCCCTCGATGCGCGCCTCGGCGGGATGGAACACGCGGTCCTCGCCGGCGATCATGAAGCAGCGCGGCGGCGCGCCGTCCCTGGTCGTGAGGCCTTCCGCGTGGCGCAGGCGGACGCGGATCGCCGAGCCCTCGACCTCGAACCCGGCGAGTTCCGGACCCCGCGGGTCGAGGTCGTCGCGCCCGTACGCGTGCGTGAGCGCCCAGAGCGCGAGCCGGCGCGCGACGTCCTGCTTGTTCGCCGGGTGGATGTCCTTCGGGTCGCCGATGTCCATCGTCACCGCCATGCCGACGTGCGCGCAGGTCGCCATGGCCATCGCCTGCGCCTCGCGCAGGAACGCGGCGCGCGCGGCGCCGACCCCCTGGTAGGCGAACGGCGCGATCTGCACGTAGTAGAACGGCAGGTCGGGCTGCGCGAAGGTCGTCCGCCACGACCCGATGAGCGCGGGGAACAGGCGGCGGTAGACGAGCGGCGCGCCGACGTTCGACTCGCCCTGGTAGAAGATGACCCCGCGCAACCGGCAGCGGCGCAGCGGCGCGATCATGCCGTTCCACAGCGCGCTCGGCGTGTGCTGGTCGAGCTTCGCGCCCGGCTCGCCGGCGCGGATCGCGCGCAGGGCCTCGAGACCGGCGGCGAAGTCGCCGAGCGCGGCGAGGTCTTCCTCGGGCGTCCAGGCCTCGGCCCTGGTCCCGCCCCAGCAGCTCACCATCAGCCCGATCGGCACGTCGATCTCCGCGCGCAGCGCGCGCGCGAACAGGATCGCGACGGCGCTGCACTTGCCCGCGGTCTGCGGCGTGCACACCTGCCACGCGCCGTCGCAGCGCTCCTGGGGCGTCGCACTCGCGCGATTCGGCACGTCGAACACGCGGATCTTCGGATCGTCGGCGGCCGCGACCTCGGCCTGCCAGTCGGCGATCCCCGGCCCCACGCCCGGGCCCAGCGTCCACTCCATGTTCGACTGCCCGCCGCACAGCCACACGTCGCCGAACCAGAGGTCGCGCAGTCTGCGCTCACTCCCGCCCGCGGCGACGACCAACTCGTGCGGTCCGGGCGCGTCGGCCGGCTGCACGCGCAGCGCGAACCATCCGTCCGCCGCCGACCGGCTCCGCGCCTCGTGCCCCCACGAGGCGGTGACGCGCACCTCCACGTCGGGGCGCGTGCGCCCCCAGACCTCCACCGGTTCGCCGCGCTGGAACACGGCGTGGTCGCCGAGCAGCGCGGGCAGGTCGAGCGCGGCGGGGTCACCCTGGGCGCGCGCGACGACGGCGAGAAGCGCGACGGCGAGCGCGCCGCGCGCGTGTCGTCGCGCCGCGTTCCGGCTCCGTGCGAGGATGCCGGCGCTCGACCGGCAGGACGGGCTCGTGCTGCGCATGGCGCAAGCGTGCCGGCGACGCGGGCGCGACGCAAACGAAGGGGTCACCAGGGCGGCGCGGGCGGGTCGGGCCGCTGCAGCTCCGACCACAGCCGCCGCTCCGCGCGGCGGAACAGGATCGCGGCGCGCTCGCGGTCGGTGACCTCGGGCGCG
>DATGPD010000383.1:0-4273 GCA_035305285.1 Planctomycetota bacterium | reverse complement strand
TGTCGTTCTGGCGCGCGCGCGGCGACGGCACGTTCGAGCGCCTGCGCCGCTACGGCGTCGGCCAGCCGGCGCGCGCGCTCGCGCAGACCGATGTCGACGGCGGCGGCGTGCCGGACCTCGCCGTGCAGGTCGAACCGGACTCGCCGGTGAACGGCTGGTACTACCCGGCGCTCGTCGTCCTGCGCGGCAAGTCGCGCGGCTTTGCCGACCTGGGCCACGCGGTCGCGGGCACGGCGGGGACGCCGGCGCTCGTCGGCTTCGGTCCGCTCGCGGGAGGCCAGCCGTTCACGCTGGAGCTGACCCGCGCGGCGCCGAGCAGCGCGTGCGCGTTCGCGATCGGCGCGGCCCGGATCGACTTCCCGTTCGCTGGCGGCGCGGTCGTGCCGCGACCCGACGTGGTTTTCGGAGTCGGCAGCGACGCCGGCGGCCGCGCCCTGCTGACGTTGCCGTGGCCGGTCGCGGTTGCCGCGGGGACCGCCGTCTACTTCCAGGCGTGGATCCTCGACCCCGGCGCACCGCTCGGCCTCGCGGCGAGCAACGGCCTGAGCGTGACCCGGCTGTAGGTCGTGAACCGCGTAGGAGCTCGGGCGCGGCCTTGACCGCCGGCGGGCGGAGCGATCAGCCTGCCGGCGTGATCGCCCACCCCGTGGAGGCCGAAGCTCCCGCGTGAATGCGCCCGCGTCGCACGAGCGCGAGCACGCGCGCCGGCTGGTGCTCGCGCACGGCTACAACACGACGGCGTACCAGATCCTCCACCCCGGCATCGCGCTGTGGTTTCCGCCCGACGGCGAAGCGGTCGTCGGCTTCGTACGGCACGGCCGCACGCGCGTCGTGGCAGGCGCGCCGGTGTGCGCCTCGCATCGCCTCGCGGACGTCGCGGCCGCGTTCGAGGCCGACGCCGCGCGGCGCGGCGAGGACGTGTGCTACTTCGCCGCCGAGGCGCGCCTGCAGACGACTCCGCGCGTCGGCGGCCGCTACGCGCGCGTGCTACTCGGCGCGCAGCCGGTGTGGCGGCCCGAGGGCCTGCTGGCGACGATCGAAGGCCACGCTTCGCTGCGCGCGCAGCTCCACCGCGCCCGCAACAAGGGCGTCGAAGTGGCGGAATGGCCGGCGGCGCGCGCGGAGCGGGATCCCGAGCTGCGGCGGTGCCTGCGCGAGTGGCTCGCGACGCGCGGGCTGCCGCCGCTGCACTTCCTCGTCGAGCCGCAGACTCTCGACTGGGTGCTCGACCGGCGCGTGTTCGTGGCGGTGCGCGCCGCCCGCCCCGTCGCGTTCCTCATGGCGACGCCGATCCCGGTGCGCGCAGGCTGGCTGGTCGAGCAGATCGTGCGCGGCTCGGAGGCGTGCAACGGCACGAGCGAACTCTTGCTGGCGGCGGCGACGCGCGCGCTCGCCGACGCGCGCGCCGAGCTGATCACGCTCGGGCTCGCGCCGCTCTCGCGGCACGGGGTACCGCCGGACTACGCGCCGCCCCTGTGGATCCGGGCGCTGTTCGCCTGGCTGCGTGCGCACGGCCGGCGCTTCTACGACTTCCGCGGCCTGGAAGCGTTCAAGGCCAAGTTCCGGCCCGAGCGCTGGGAGCCGATCTACGCGCTCACCACTGCGCGCCGGGTGACGCCGCGCGCGCTGCACGCCATCGCCGGCGCGTTCGCGCGCGGCTCGCCGGCGGCGCTGATCGCACGCGGCCTGCTGCGCGCCTTGCGTACCGAAGCCCGCCGCCTGCTACGCGGTCGGCAGCGGAAATAGGAGGACGGCGCGGACGTCGAGCGTGCGAGCGGGCGGTCGGGTGGCGGGGGCTTCCCGAGCAGTGCGCCCAGTATGGATGCGGGCCCCACGCGGCAGACGGCGGCGCGCCCCCCGCGCCGTCCCGCTCAGCCTTCCTCGGCCTCGACGCTCAACTCGTTCTGCGCGAGCAGGGCGCCGAGGACGGTGGCGACCATCTCCGGCCCGGACTCGCCGTCGGCCCAGCGTACGACCGGGGCGCCTTCCTCCGCCACCGGCGGGGTGAACGTCGCCTTGCAGCGCTCGTACACGTCGACCCCGGCGTCGGAGGTGCCGGTGCCGCTCCGCTCGCGCGCCGCGAGCCGCTCGCGCACCAGCGCATCGGGCGGATCGACGTGCAGGACGACCACGGGCACGCGGCGCTCGCGCGCCATCGCGAGGAACGGCGCGCGCTGCGCATCGTCGCGGAAGCAGGCGTCGACCAGCACGCTGCGCCCGCGGTCGAGCAGCGCGCCCGCCTGCTCCAGCAACGCGCCGTAGGTCGCCTTGGTGTGCTCCGCGTCGTAGAGCCCGGTGCCGAACGCCGAGGCCCGGCGTTCGCCCGGCGGCACGCCGGCCAGCTGCTTGCGCACCGTGTCGCTGTTCAGCACCTGGCAGTCGATCGCCTCGGCGAGGCGTGCCGCGGCGGTCGACTTGCCGGTGCCGGGCAGCCCGCAGGTGAGCACGAGGCTCGCCGGCAGCGTGTAGCCTGCGGCCAGGTTGAAGTAGCGCATCGCCGTGAGCCGCGCCTCTTCGCGCGCGTCGCCGCGCACCTGCGCGGCGCGCAGCGCGTGCACCTTGCCGCGCACCCAGGCGCGATAGCACTTGTAGAAGTCGACCAGCTCGATCAGCTCGGCGTCCTCGCTGCGTGCGACGTACTCGCGCAGCAGGTAGTCGGAGAACCCGCGGTAGCCGCGATGGTCGAGGTCCATCAGCAGGAACGCGAGGTCGGCGGCGACGTCCGCGCAGCGAAACCGCGCGCTGAACTCGATCCGGTCGTAGATCACCAGGCCTTCCGGCCGGAAGCAGATGTTGCCGGCGTGCAGGTCGCCGTGCCCCTCGCGGATCCGCCCCATGCGCTCGCGCTGCGCGAAGCGCTCGGCACGGTCGTTGAGGAAGTGCAACGCCCACGCCTCGACGAAGTCGTGGACGTCGCGTGCCAGCGCGTGCAGCGAGCCGGCGCGCACGAAGCGGTCGGTCTCCGCGAAGTTCTCTTCGACCAGCGCGCGCACCGCCGCCGGGCTGCCGTGCACGTCGACGCCCTCGCCGGTCGCGGCGCGCGCATGGAAGCGCACCAGAGTCGCGGCGATCTGCTGCAGCATCTCGTTGTCGATGCGGCCGTGTGCCAGCATGTGGTCGAACATGTGCTGCGCCGGCAGGCGCTCCATCTCGACCGCCCAGTCGACGATGTCGCCGGCCTCGCCGCCGAGGTGCAGGCGCCCGTCCTTGCGGCGGATCGGCACGACCGCGCGGTACACCCCGGGCGCCAGCTCGGCGTTGAGCCGGATCTCCTCGCGGCAGTAGTGTTCGCGCCTGTCCAGCGTGCTGAAGTCGAGGAACGGCAGCGCGAGCGGCTTCTTGACCTTGTAGGCGCTCCGGCCGGCGAGGAACACGGCGGACACGTGCGTCTCGATCACCTCGACCGCTTCCGGACGCTCCGGATAGGTCGCCGGGTCGCTCAGCGCGTCGCTCAGCGCGCGCACGATCGCGGCGAAGTGTTCTTCCTGGTGCACCATGAGGGAACCGTAGCGGGCCGTGCCCGCGACCGGAGTGACAGCAAAGCGGAGGCCGGCGGCGCGCCCGCCGGCCGTCCGGGGGCGAAGGCTCAGCGCGGTCCGGCGGTGGCGAGCGTGCGCAGCGCCCGGAGTTCGGCCTGCACCGCGCCGTGGTCACCGAGCGCGCGGAGGACCTCGATGCGTGCCAGGTGCCAGGCCTGGACGTCCTCCGCGCGGGTGAGCCACTGCCGGCAGCGTTCGAGGAGCTGCAGCGCCGGTTCGCCCTGCTGCACGACCGCCATCGCCAGGCTGACCTCGTGAACCAGGGACAGCATGGCGCCGGCGAGGCGTTCGCGCTCGGCGTCGTCCGAGGTCCCCTGCAGCGCTTCGGCGAGCGCCTCGATCGCCCCGGGGAGGTCGCCCGCGTGCTGCAGCAGGCGCGCGCGTTCGGCCGGTGCGGCTGCTGCGGCGCGCTCGCGCAATGCGCCGAGCAGGCCGAAGACCTCGACCGAACCGGAGTGCACCGCCACGAGCCATGGCCCGAACACCGCGAGGTTCGCGCGCGTGGTCAGCGCGTCCTGACCGGGAACGAGCTGCGGCAGGTCGCGCGTCTGCCAGCTCGCGTTCCCGGTCGTGCGCAGCAGGTGCAGGCGGCCATCCCCCGGCAGGACGACGAAGTCGCCGAACACGACCCCGCGCCCCTGGCCCTGGTACACCGATTCGGGGACTTCGCAGTCCCAGAGCTGGATGCCGGTGCACAACTCGACGCACAGCAGGCGCTTGCCGGCGAGGAACAG
>DATGPD010000382.1:0-6267 GCA_035305285.1 Planctomycetota bacterium | reverse complement strand
GTGATGGGGTCGGGCGCGGGCGTGGTCGCGCAGGCGGTCGACGCGCTGGTCGCGCGCGGCGAGCCGGTGGGCGTGCTGCAGGTCCGCCTGTTCCGGCCGTTCCCGGTCGACGACTTCCTCGCCGCGCTGCCGCCGTCGGTCGAGACGATCGCGGTGCTCGACCGCTGCAAGGAGCCGGGCGCGCTCGGCGAGCCGCTCTTCCAGGAGGTCGTCACCGCGCTCGCCGACGGCGTCGCGCGCGAGCGCCGGCCGGCGGTGATCGGCGGCCGCTTCGGCCTCGCCGGCAAGGAGTTCACCCCGGCGATGGCGAAGGCGGTGTTCGACGAGGCCGCGCGCCCGGACGCGCGCCGCCGCTTCACGGTCGGCATCACCGACGACGTCTCCGGCGCCAGCCTCCCGGTCGACCGCGGGTTCGTGCTCGACACCGACCCCGACGTGACACGCGCGGTGTTCTTCGGCCTCGGCAGCGACGGCACGGTCGGCGCCAACAAGAACACGGTGAAGATCCTCGGTGAGCGCGCCGGCCGGCACGTGCAGGCGTACTTCGTCTACGACTCGAAGAAGTCCGGCAGCGTGACCGTGTCGCACCTGCGGTTCGCCGACCGGCCGATCACCGGCAGCTACCTCATCGAGCCGGGCACGGCGCAGTTCGTCGCGTGCCACCATCCGCGCCTCCTGCAGCGCGGCGACGTCGTCGCGCACGCGGCACCGGGCGCGACGCTCCTGCTCAACGTGCCGTGGCCGCGCGCCGAGGTGTGGGGGCGGCTGCCGGCGCACGTGCAGCAGGCGATCGTCGACCGGCGGCTGTCGGTGTGGGCGATCGACGCGCTCGCGGTCGCACGCGCCGCCGGGCTCGGGTCGCGCATCGCCACGGTGATGCAGGCGTGCTTCTTCCGCCTGTGCCCGGTGCTGCCGTTCGACGAGGCGCTCGCCGCGATCAAGGCGGCGGTCGCGGAGACCTTCGGCCGGCGCGGTGAGGAGGTCGTCGCGCGCAACGTCGCGGCGGTCGAAGCGGCGGTCGCCGCCATGTTCGCGGTCGCCCCGGGCGAGCCGCGCGCCGCGGCGCGCGCCGACGGCGAGGACGGGCTCGGTCCCGGCGTCCTGCGCGACCTGATCCTGCCGCTGATCGCCGGCGCGGGCGACGATCTGCCGGTCAGTCGCATGCCCGCCGACGGGACCTTCCCGACCGGCACCGCGCGCTTCGAGAAGCGCGGCATCACCGACCGCGTGCCGGCGTGGGAGCAGGAGCTGTGCATCGAGTGCGCGCGCTGCGTGCTGGTCTGCCCGCACGCCGCGATCAGGATGAAGACGTTCCCGCCGGAGGCCGCCGCCGCGGCGCCGACGGGGTTGAAGACGCGCATCGTGAAGGCGGCCGACCTGCGCGGCGCGGCCATGACCATCCAGGTCGCGCCCGACGACTGCACCGGCTGCGAGTTGTGCGTGCACGTGTGCCCGGCGCACGACCGGCAGAACCCCGAGCGCAAGGCGCTCGCGATGACCGACCTCGCGCCGATCCTCGCCGCCGAACGCGAGGCGTTCGCCTGGTTCCTCGCGCTGCCCGAGGCGGACCGCACCAGGCTGGATCCGGCCACCGTGCGCGGCTCGCAGTTGATGCAGCCGCTGTTCGAGTTCTCCGGCGCGTGCGCCGGGTGCGGCGAGACGCCGTACCTCAAGCTCCTCAGCCAGTTGTTCGGCGACCGCGCGGTGGTCGCCAACGCGACCGGCTGCTCGTCGATCTACGGCGGCAACCTGCCGACCACGCCGTGGGCGGCGAACGCCGAGGGCCGCGGCCCGGCGTGGAACAACTCGCTGTTCGAGGACGCCGCCGAGTTCGGCCTGGGCTTCCGCCTGAGCATCGACCTGCAGCGGCAGGAGGCCCTGGCGCTGGTGCAGCGCCTCCGACCGGTGCTCGGCGACGAGCTGGTGCGCGAACTGCTAGCACTCCCGCGCGGCAGCGAAGCCGCCCTGGTCACGCAGCGCGCGGCGCTCGCGCGCCTTCGCGCGGTGCTGGCGCGTTGCGACGACGGCGACGCGCGCCGGCTGCTTGCGATCTGCGGTACGCTCGCCGACCGCAGCGTGTGGATCGTCGGCGGTGACGGCTGGGCGTACGACATCGGCTTCGCCGGCCTCGACCACGTGCTCGCCTCCGGGCGGAACGTGAACGTGCTCGTGCTCGACACCGAGGTCTACTCCAACACCGGCGGACAGACCTCCAAGGCGACCCCGCGCGGCGCGGTGGCGCGGTTCTCCGCCCTCGGCAAGGGCACGGCCAAGAAGGACCTCGGCATGATCGCGATGGCGCACGGGAACGTGTACGTCGCCCAGGTCGCGCTCGCCGCGAACGACAAGCAGGCGGTGCGCGCGTTCGTCGAGGCGGAGAGCTACGACGGTCCCTCGCTCATCCTGGCCTACGCGCACTGCATCGCGCACGGCTACGACCTCGCGCACGCGCAGGAGCACCAGGCCGCGGCGGTCGCGAGCGGCCACTGGCCGCTCTACCGCTACGACCCCCGCCGGGTCGCCGCCGGCAAGAACCCGCTGCAGCTCGACTCGCGCCGGCCGACGTTGCCGTTCGCGCGCTTCGCCGAGGGCGAGGGACGCTTCACGATGCTGACCCGCGCCGACCCCGAGCACGCCCGTCGGCTGCAGGCGCTCGCGCAGGAGGACGTCGACGCCCGCTGGCGGCTGCTCGAACACCTGGCCAGCCGCCCGCCCGCCGGAAACTCGGCACCCTGAGCCGGTGACCGCCTCCGGCCCGCGCGCTCGCGGCCGCCGCTGCACGCGCGTGCGCGGCGACGGCTCGTGGCGCACCGCACGTCTCCCCGGTCCGCGCCGCCACCGGCGCAGGGTTCGCGCCTGCCGGCGACGTGCTCCGTCCGCGCGGCGGCGCTCGTCGCATTCCTGTCGCCAGGGCCGCCGCGGCCGGCGAGCCGCCTCGACACTCCGGCAACGCGTGCAGTCGCGGGGGCGCCGCGCGCGTGCTCGGAACCGCGATCCTCGTCGCCCGTGCGTGAGCCGGCCGGCCCGCGGTTGAAAACGCGGGGGTGCGCGCGCGTTGCCCCGATACCCGGTGTCTGCCCTCGCTTCCTTTCCGTCGGCGGCCGCGCGGCTCGCGTCGCTCGTCGGCAACACGCCGCTGCTGCGCATCGACTACCGCCTCGACGGTCGTGCGCGGCGCGTGTTCGCCAAGTACGAGTCGATGAACTTCACCGGCAGCGTGAAGGACCGGATGGCGCTGTTCATCCTGGAGAGGGCGTACGCGGAAGGCGCGCTGCGCCCCGGGCAGACGATCGTCGAGGCTTCGAGCGGGAACACCGGGATCGCGTTCGCCGCGCTCGGTCGGGCGCTCGGCCATCGCGTCGTGATCGCGATGCCGGACTGGATGAGCGTCGAGCGACGCCGGCTGCTCCAGTCGTTCGGCGCCGAGGTCCTCGACGTGAGCCGCGCGGCGGGCGGCTTCGTCGGCGCGGTGCGCCTCGCCGCCGAGTTCGCCGAGCGCGAGGGCGCGTTCGCGCCCGCACAGTTCGCCAACGAGGCCAACGTCGCGGCGCACGAGCAGAGCACCGGACCGGAGCTCGAACGTCAGCTCGCCGCGTTCGGCGCGACCGCGGACGCGTTCGTCGCCGGGGTCGGCACCGGCGGCACGGTGATGGGCGTCGGCCGCTTCCTGCGCCGCACCGGCCGGAGGGTGCGCGTGCATCCGCTCGAGCCGGCCAGCTCGCCGACCCTGCGCACCGGCCATTGCGTGGGGCGGCACCGCATCCAGGGCATCTCCGACGAGTTCATCCCCGCGATCGTCAAGCTCGCCGACCTCGACGCCGTGGTCGACGTGCACGACGGCGACGCGATCCTGATGGCGCAGGCGCTCGCGTCGCGGCTCGGCCTCGGGGTCGGCATCTCCTCCGGCGCGAACCTGCTCGGCGCGATGCAGGTGCTGGAGCAGCACGGCGGCGACGCGGTGGTCGCGACGGTCTTCCCCGACTCGAACAAGAAGTACCTGTCGACCGACCTGTGCGGGTGCGAGCCGGTCGCCCCCGGCTACCTCACGCCGCGCGTCGAGCTGACCGGCTTCACCGCCGTGCGCTGACCGCGGCGCTACTTGCCGGTCGCGATCTTCGCCAGCGCGGCCGTCCACAGGGCCAGCTGGCGCCCGAGGCGCGGGTCCGCGGTGGAGTTCACCAGCACTGCGACGGCGACCTTCGCGTCCGGGTAGTAGCGCATCGCCGACATGGATCCGGGGAAGAACCCGCTGTGGCCCCACGCCGGACCGGCCGACGTGTCCTCGATCACGACCCCGAGCCCGTAGCGCACTCCGGGTCCGAGCGGCGCGGGCAGGCCGGCAAGCACCTCGTCGCGCACGCCGGCGAGCACTTCGCCCTCGTAGAGGGCCTTGGCCCAGCGCGCGAGATCGCCCGCACTGGTCGCGAACCCGCCGCCCGCGCCCTCGAACCCGGGGTCGAACGGCAGTTCGCCGTCGACGAGCATGGGATCGCGTCCGCCGAAGGGATCGTCCGGCGCGGCGTGGCTCTGCAGCAGGCCGGCGATGCGCCGGCCGACGCTCGGCACCGTGTCGTACAGGCGGAGCGGCGCGAGGAAGCGCGCGCGGATCTCGTCATAGCACGGTCTGCCGGTGATCCGCTCCAGCACCATGCCGAGCAGCACGTAGTTCGTGTCGGAGTAGTCGAAGCCCTCGCCCGCGGCGAAGCGGGGCTTGCGGTCGAGCACGAAGCCGACCGCCTCGGCCGGCGTGAAGCGGTGGTCCGGGCGGGCGCGCAGCGCGCGCAGGAACTCGCGGCTCAGCTCGTAGCGCATCACCCCGCTGCGGTGCTGCTGGAGCTGGCGCACGGTGATGTCGCTCGCGTTGGGCACGCGCGCGTACCACGGTTCGCTGCCCAGCCACTGCACGACCTTCGCATCGAGGTCGAGGCGGCCCTCGCGTGCGAGCTGCGCGGCGAGCGCGGCGAAGAACGTCTTCCCCGTGCTGCCGGCGAGCAGCCGGCCGGACGGCGGCATCGGCGCGCCGGTGGTGCGGTCGGCGACGCCGTCGGCGAACGTGACGAGCCTGCCGTCGGCGAGGACCACCGCGGCCTGCGCGCCGGGCACGCGCTCGCCGCGCATCTCGCTGAGCTTCGCCGCGAGCTTCTCGCGCAGCGGAGCGAGTTCGCGCTCGTCCTCGGCGAACGGCGCACGGAACGCGTCGGTGTCGGGGGGCGACGGTCGCGCCGTCGATGCCGGCCTCGGCGAGCGCGCGCAGCACCGGGGTCACCTCCTCGTAGTCGCCGCGCGCCAGCATCGCGTCGACGCGCTCCTTCGGCAGCACGAGCACCGCCCCGACGTCCAACCCGCGCGCGCGTGCCGCGGTGCGCGCCGCCACGGTTTTCTCGGTCAGCTCGGCCAGGTTTGCAGCCGGCTCGCCGCCCACGCGGAACCCGCCGTCGGCGCGGGGCACGACGACGACCACTTCCTCGTGCACCGCGGCGACGAGGTCGATGCCCTTGCCGAAGGTCGTGAAGAACCATGCGCGCGCGGCCTTCGGGTCGTCGCCGAGGTCGCGGCCCGCGATCGCGGCGAGGCATCTGGCGCCCGCGGCGTACACCCGCTCGCGCTGGCTCGCGAGCAGCGGAATGACCGCGCGCGCGAGCCGCTCCTCCTGCCCGGCGACGACCTCCGGCTGCAGCGCCAGCGCGAGCGCCTGCGCGCCCTTCTGCCGGCTCGTCCAGATCGGGCGCGCGATGACTTCGAGGAGCACGTCGATCGGGCAGGGTGCGTCCGGGTGCGCGCGCAGGATCTGCTCGAGCGCGAGGCAGCCGTCGTTGTCGAGCGCCGGCGCCTGGGCGCGGATCTCCGCCAGCAGGCCATCGATCGCCGCGGGCGCGTCCGGCCGCGCGGCGGCCGCGCGCATCGCTTCGAGCTGCGCAGCCGACGCCGGCATCCGCAGCGTCGCGAGCACGGCGTCGAGGGCGTCTTGCGCCGGGAGGGCGCACGAGAGCAGGGGGAGGAGGGCGAGCAGGCGCGGCATCGGCGTACCTACGTCGCGCGGTGGGGGAGTGTGAAGGAGGCCTGCGCGATACCGTGGCATTCGCGCCGTGCGCTGCGACACGGGTGCCGTCGTCCTGCATCGTGGCCGTGATGCCGTGCGGCTGCCCCGCGCCTTGTCCCGCCCGCTAAGGTTGCGTGCGATGACGAGGCGGCTCACGACGCTCGCGGGTTTCCTGGCGCTGCTCGCCGTCGTCGCGACGGCGTGGGTCGTGAGTCGCCGCGACGCGG
>DATGPD010000381.1:0-4588 GCA_035305285.1 Planctomycetota bacterium | reverse complement strand
CTGGTGCAGCGTGCCGCAGCGGTCGTCGATGCCGAGCATCGCCGCCGGCCACGCGGTCATCGCCGCGAGCGCCGCAGCGCGCGGCAGGCCGTGCCGCACGGCGAGCGCCGCCGACACGCGCAGCTCGCGCGGCGAGCCGGCGCTGAACGCGAGGCGGACCTTGCGCGCGGCGAGCGCCGCGGGCAGCGCCAGCGCCTCCGGGGCGAGCCCCGGGTGCAGCGGCTCGATGACGACTCCGGCAGCCAGCGCGGCGATCCGGTCGACCGCGCGGTGCGCACCGCCGGCGCCGAGCAGGAACAGGCGGGCGCCGCTTCCGGCGAGCACGCCGTCGCGCGCCGGGTCGGCGAGGTCGAGAGCGCGCGCCACTTCATCGTGAGTGCGCGCGTGCACCACGAACGGCAGCGCCCCGGACAGCACGTCGCGCAGCACTTCGCGGTCGGGGGTCTGCGCCGCGAGCGGGCCGGCCGCCGTGCGGAACGCGGTGCGCACGAGGTCGAGCGCGCCCATGCGCGATGTCGGGAAGCGTTGCTGGTCGAGTGCCTCGGGGACGATCGCCGCCAGGAGGTAGCTCTCGTTCCGCAGCACCGAGCCGGCGCGCGGGTCGGTCTTCACCGCGCCCGCGAGCCCGGCGAGGGTGTTCGCCGACCGCGGCGCGATGCCGAACGCGGTGACGCCGCCGGCGAGCATCTCGGCGACGCCCTTGCCGTACGGGTCGTAGGCTTCGACCGCGCGCAGTTCGGGGGTGTACGCGGTCACGGTCTCGGCGAGGTCGCGCTCTGCGTCGAGGCAGGTGTGCGCGACGACCAGACCGGGCACGACGGTCGCGTCGCCGAGGTCGACGCGATGCACGTCTGGACCGACTTCCTGCGGCACCGACGCGCCGACCGCGGCGACCTTGCCGCCGCGCAGCAGCAGGCGGCCGTCGGTCAGCACGAGGTCCGGAGCGACGACGATCGTCTTCGCCGAGATCAGCAGCGCGGGCGGTTGCGGGTCGGACTGCGGCGCACAGGCCGCGAAGGCACAGAGCAACGACAGCACGTCAGCGTCCCTGGTAGATGGTCCGGCCGTCGCGCAGCACGCGCAGCACGCGCGCGTCACTGCGCAGCAGCGGTGCCGACGTGACCACGACGTCGGCACGCTTGCCGGCCTCGAGCGAACCCGTCTCGGCCGCGATCCCGAGCAGCTGCGCCGGCGTCAGCGTGATCGCGCGCACCGCCGCCTCCTCCGGCAGCCCGTGCGCGACGCACGCCGCGGCGAGGAGCGGCAGGGCGCGCGCGCGCCTGCCGTCACCCGAGGCGATGGCGAACGGCACGCCGCGGCGCTGCAGTTCGGCGGCCAGCGTGTCCGCGACCGGCTCGCCGTCCAGCTCGACCGGTACGAGGCTCGGGGTGAGCACGACCGCAACGCCGCTGCGCGCGATCTCGTCCAGCACCGTGTCGGCGCGCTGTGCGCCGACGAGGCAGGCGTTGACGATTCGCCGCTCGGCGACCAGGGCGAGCGCCGCCTCGATCTCGTCGCGGCGCTGCGCCTCGATCCAGAGCGGCAGCTCGCCGCTCGCCACCTGCACGAGCGCGGTCTTCGCCGGGTCGGGCGGCGGAGCCTTCGGGTAGGTCGGCCGCTTGGGGCCCGCAGGCGCGGCGGCCTGCCCGCCCTCCTGCGCGGCGGCGGCATCGCCTTCCCCTCCGCCCGTGCGCGCCTTGCCGTTGCCGCCCTTGCGGACCGCTTCGAGCCACGCCTGGAAGTCCTTCTCGTACTTCGCGACCGCTTCGCCGTGCCGCCGCACCGCCTTGGCGTACGACTCGGCCTCCTCGAACGGGCGGCCGAGGTCGGTCAGTTCCTTCTGGCGCACGATCGGGTGCTGGCCGGCCGGGCCGACGAGGCGCAGGAACACGGCGCCGCGCGCGCTCTCGCCGAAGAGTTCGCCGCCGTCTGCGCCGGCCCGCACGAGTGCTCCGATCCCGCGCCACCGCCCGCTCGCCGCGGGAAGCACGTGCCAGGTCGTGATCCCGCCCGCCGGCATCGCGCGGCAGGAGTGCGCATCGAGGTCGACGCCGGGGGCGACTTCGAGACCGGCGCTGCCCTCCCCGAACCCGCCCGCGGGCACGCCGACGTCCGTGCAGGCGTCGACGAGCCCGGGGTACGCGTGCCCGTTCGGCAACGCGACGACCGGAACGCCGTCGGGCAGCGGAACGCTGCCGCGCGGGCCCACGGCGAGGATCCGGCCGCCGCCGAGGACGATCACGCCGTCCGCGAACGACGGACCGGAGACCGGGTGCACGGTGCCGACCGCGAGGACGAGGTCGGGAGCGGGGGCGGGAGACGAGGGGGGTTGAGCCGGGGCCGCCGCGGCACCGACGGCAGCGGCGGAAATCAGCCAGCACGGCAGACGCGACATGCGAACGGAGCGGGGAGGGGAGGGCGGACGGCGCGGCGGGAGGAGTGGCCGGTTTTACGGAAGTCAGGTCGATCGGCGCCAACGCGAAATCGCGGATCTCCGGCCTGCTCGTGCCGCGCCGGGCGACCGGGTTACGCCGCCCCGGCGCTAAGCTACGAGGAAGCATGCGGCCGCGCGCACCGTCCGTCTTGTTCGTCCTCGCTGCCCTGGCTGCCGTCCGGCCGGTGGGGACGCAGATCCGGAACCTGCTGCCGATCACCACCTCGGGGGAAGAGCACGTCGATGCCGTGCTGAGCCCGACGGGCGATCACGTCGCCTTCCGCGGACCGGACAAGCTCGCGGTCGTCGCGTACGCGGGCGGGCAGGAGGTGACTCTGGCCATGGGGCGCAACCTCGGGTCGTTCGTCTGGGCGCCCGACGCCTCGGGCCTCTACTTCCTGGACGGGCGGGACCTCCGCTTCGTGCCGCGCACCGGGGGCCTCGGGCGCACGGTCGCCACCCTGCCGGAGCTGGGCCACGCGCTCTGGGACGTGAAGCGCGACGGCAGCGAGCTGTTCGGCACGTGGCTCTACCTGCGCGACAACGGCGGCAACTTCGAGCGCGAGACGCAGGTGTTCGCGATCCAGACCGACGGCAGTGCGCCGCCGCGCGTGCTGGTGAGCAGTCTGCTGGTCGTCGACGGTGTGCGGGTGAGTCCGGACCAGACCAAGATCGTCTACCGCGAGTACGACGCGCAGCCGTTCTCGCGCCACGACTACTTCGTGGCCGACATCGACGGGAGGAACCCGGTCAGCCTCACCGGCGGCGCGGGGCTCGGCCTGAACCCCGGCCTGCCGTCCTGGCTCGGCGACAATGGCGGCATCTGCATCGCGCGCATCGACCGCCTCCTGAGCCGCGCGGTGGTCGAACTGCTCATGCGGACGGACCCGACGCCGTTCGCGCTGACCTATCCGACCGCGGCGCGCAACTGCTCGGTGTCCGCCGACGGCCGCTTCATCGTGTACGAGGGCTACTGGCAGCCGGGCCAGACCTGGACGCCGGTCGCGGTCCCGGCGGAAGGCGGCGGGCACATCTTCTTCGACACGTCGCGCGCGCTCGCGTTCACCGGCACGCCGATGCTCGGCGGCCCGAACGGCGACCGTCTGGTCGTCAGCGGTGCGCTGGGCACGGCGCCGGTCGCGCAGGTGCTGAAGGCGGAACTCGGTCGTGAACTGCTCATCCGGCCGCGCGCCGACCTGGGCGGGACGGTGAACCTCGAGCTGCCGGTCGCGGCCGGCGAACTCGGCGTGGTGCTGCTCGCTGCCGCGCCGCTGCCCCTGCCGGTGTCGGTCGGCGCGCTGGCCGGCGGGTTCCAGCTCGACCCGACGAGCGTCGTGACCGTGCTCGCCGGAACGGGCACCGGTCAGGGCCCCCTGCAGGCGCAGCTCGGCATCCCGAACGTCCCCTTCCTCAGCCGCCGCGCGGTCTACCTGCAGGGCGTGCGGGTGACCTCGCCCATGCCGACCGGCGACTTTACGCGCCTCGTCGAACTGCCGCTGTTCTGACGCCGCGCGCCCGGCCGAGAATCCGGCGGAATCCTCTTCGCGCGCGCGCGCCGCGCCGCCAACTTCGCGGGCATGCCGATCCGCGACTCGTTGCGGTTCTTCGGAGCATTCGTGCGGCACCCCGGCTCGGTCGGGTCGGTGTGGCCCAGCTCGCGCGCGCTCGCCGAGCAGCTCGCCGGCAACCTGGACCTGCGCGAGGGCGACGTCGTGGTCGAGTACGGCCCGGGGACCGGGCCGGTGACCGCGGTGCTCGACGACGCGGTCGACGACGTGCCCGGCGTGCGCTACCTCGGCATCGAGCTGAACCGCCGGTTCGTCGAGTTGCTGCGCGCGCGCTATCCGCACCGCGACTTCGCGCACGGCTCCGTGGTCGACGTCGTCGCGCACCTGCGCGAGCGGGGACTGACGCGCGCGCGCTACATCATCTCGGGCCTGCCGTTCGCGAGCCTGCCGCACGCGGTGCAGGTCGACACCGTCGCCGGCATCGCCGAGGTGCTCGACCGCGACGGCGAGTTCCGCACGTTCCAGTACGTGCACGCCTTCGGTCTGCCGGCCGCCCGTCGGTTCCGCGCGCTGATGGCCGCGCGGTTCCCGCACTGCGAGCGCTCCCGCCCGGTGTTGAAGAACCTGCCGCCCGCCTACGTGCTGA
>DATGPD010000380.1:0-3754 GCA_035305285.1 Planctomycetota bacterium | reverse complement strand
GCCGCGCCTGCTCGCGCTGGTCGACGTCGTCGTCGTGCCGTCGGTGTGGGACGACTGCGCACCGCTCGTCGTCGCCGAGGCTCTGGCCGCGCGTGCGCCGGTGGTCGGCAGCCGGATCGGCGGCATCCCGGACTTCGTGCGGGACGGCGAGAACGGGCTGCTGTTCGCGCCGGGCGACGCCACCGACCTCGCCCGCTGCCTGCGCGCGTTCGCCGACGACCCGGGCCTCCTCGGCCGCCTGCAGCGCGGGATCGCGCCGCCCCCGGGATTCGGCGGGTACGTCGACGCGGTGCGCGCGGTGTACGCCGAGGTCGCCGCACGCGCAGCCGTCGCCGCCGGCGCGTGAGCTGCGCCGGGCGCCTGCGTGCCGAGCCCTGATCGCAGTGCGGCCGTGAGGCGGCTGGCGCGCCGGGTCACGCCGGGGCCGACCTGACGCTGCACTCGACGTCGAGCGGCTGCGCGCCATGCGACGGCACGCGAAGGCCCGGCGCGCGCGATCGCCCGGGTTCCTCGTCGCGACGCGCGCGATTGCAGGGGCGCGCTGCACGGCTTGCACGGCGCCGCGCTTCGCCGACGCACCGCCTCGCCGTGGTCGATGCCGGTCGGCGCTCCCACCGGCCCGCTTTGTGCTCGGAGCACCGCGCGGAGAACCCGTCCGATGCTTCCTCCCACCAGCCACCGTGTCCCCCGACACACCGCCCCCGAGGTCAACGCCCGGATCCGGCACGACACCGAGGCCCGCCTCGCCTACCTCGCCGACAAGCCGGAGCAGATCCAGAACCGGCTCGATGAGCTGGACCGCGAGTGGGACATCGAGCGCGTCCTCGAGGTGAACGGCTCGATGCTCGCGCTGACGGGGTTGTTCCTGGGGGTGACGGGCAGCCGCAAGTGGCTCCTGCTGCCGACCGCGGTCGTGGGCTTCTGCCTGCAGCACGCCCTCCAGGGCTGGTGCCCGCCCTTGTCGGTGTTCCGCCGCCTCGGCATCCGCACCCAGCGCGAGATCGACGAGGAGCGCTACGCGTTGAAGGCGCTGCGCGGCGACTTCGAGGGGTTGGCGCCGTCGGAGGCCACGGTCGCCGGTGCGGATGCGCCGCGCACGCTCCTCGACCGGGTTCGCAACTGACCTTCGATCCTTCCGCCGAGAGACACCATGGCACTCGATCCCCTCGTGAAGGCCGGCATCGTCCTCGGCCTGGGATTCGGCGGCTTCGCCGACGGGATCGTGCTGCACCAGATCCTCGGCTGGCACCACCTCGTGTGCACGACCGAGACCTGCCAGCCGACGTCGGTCGAGCACCTGCAACGGCAGAACGTGCAGGACGGGTTCTTCCACCTCGCGGTGTGGCTGGTGTCGCTGTACGGCACCGCGCTCCTGTTCCGCGCCGCGCGCACGAGCACCGTGTGGTCGGCACGCACGCTCGCCGGTGCGATGCTCGTCGGCTGGGGCCTCTTCAACTTCGTCGAAGGCGTCATCGACCACCACGTCCTCGGCCTGCACCACGTCCGGCCGGGGCATCCGTTCCAGCTGGCGTGGGATCTCGCGTTCCTCGCCACCGGCCCGATCATGGGCGGCATCGGCCTCACGCTGATGGCACCGCGACGCGGCCACCGGGCCGTCGCGCGCCCCGCCGCCCACTGATCCGGCGTCCGCCCGGCGAGCACGACGCACCGGGACCACCGTCCGGGTTCCACGATCGCGGCGCGCACGACCGCCCGAGCGAACGAGCAGGCGTTGCGCGGCCCGTGCCGCTGGTAGAGTGCGGCCACCATGGCGCGGGCACCGGCAGGAGCGGCGTTCGTCGGCCACCGCCGGACGCGAGGCGGGCGCCGCGCGCGAGCATGTTGATCCCCGCAGGCATCGTGCTGCTCGCGCTCGGACTGCGGGTGGCGACTCTCGGCACGTGGCCGGTGTGGATCGACGAGGCGTTCACACTGCACGACGCCTTCCACGACTGGCCGCCGTACTTCCTCTGGTACGCGCTCACGCGCCTGGCCGTGCCGCTGCTCGGCGACGGCGAAGCGGCGCTGCGCGCGATCCCGTGCGCGTGCGGTGTGGCGACGGTCGGCCTCCTCCTCCGCCGTCGCGCCCCGGAGCAGGACCCCCGGCTCGCGGCGCTCTTGCTCGCGCTGTCGAGCTGGCACCTGTTCTGGAGCCAGAGCGCGCGCGGCTACGCGCTCCAGGCGCTCCTCGTGCTCGTCGCGTTCTTCGCCTGGGAAGGGACCTGGCCGCGCCGCCGCACGCCGCGCGCCGTCACCTTCGCGCTCGCGATGGCCGGCGCGGTGCTGTGCCACCCGGGCGGCGCGCTGTTCCTGCCCGCGTTCGCGCTCCTCGCGCTCGTGCGCGGACCGCGCTCGGACGCCGCGCCCGTTGCCGGCGCGGGCACCACCCGCGTCCGTCTGGTCGTCGTGCTCGGAATCGCGGCCGCCGGAGCGCTCGTGCTCGCGCACTACGCCGCCATCCTCGCCGGGCACATCGGCTCGAAGGGGCCGGGCTCGCCCTGGCAGGTCCTGAGCAGCTACGGCTTCCAGTCGGGTCCGCTGCTCCTGCTCGCCGCGGTCGTCGGCGCGGCGCCGTGGCGCTCGCGCGTACCGCCGGAAGCGGTCCTCGCCGTCGTCCCCGTGCTCGCGTTGTGCGTCGTGTCGCCGGTGTGGTTCGTCACCGGTTACCACGCGTTCGCGACGCTGCCGCTCGTGACCTTGCTGGCTGCGCGCGGGGTCGCGCGCCTGCGCCGTCCGTGGGCTGCCGTGCTCGTGCCGCGCTCGTCGTCGAGCAGGGCGCGGGGCTCGTGCTCTACCACACGGCGCACGGCCTCCGGCCGCGGTGGCGCGAGGCCGCC
Source organism: Planctomycetota bacterium (assembly GCA_035305285.1). Lineage (GTDB taxonomy): Bacteria > Planctomycetota > UBA1135 > UBA1135 > UBA2386 > DATGPD01. The sequence goes on along the minus strand of DATGPD010000380.1, from coordinate 917 downwards.
GAGCTGGCCGCTGCCGCGGCGTCCGCCGGCGCGAACGTGTGGTCGACCCAGCCGCCGCCGCTCGCCTTCTACACCGACGACGTCCCCGAACGCGCCGGCAAGGACTACCGGCTGCCTGCCGGGGTCCGGCTCCTCGCGCGCTGGACTGTGGACGACCTCGACCGGGCGCTCGCGCGCGGCGAACCCACGTGCGTCGTCATCCACGTGCAAGACTTGCAAACCTGGGACGCGGCGCAGCGCGACCGGCTGGCGCACGCGCTCGACGGCCGCGGCCTGCGTTCCGTCCGCCTGCCCAATCGTTTCGGCCCCAAAGAACTCACCCTCGCGCTGTATGCGAGCGTCGACCTCCGACGTTGAGTCTCGGCCGCCGATGTCGTGCTCGTACTTCGTCGCAACGCGTCATTCCCCGCCCCGGCGCCCGCCACGCGCGGGGGCCGGAGGCCGCGCAATCGCGATTGCGCGTCACGCTCGGGCGAGGTCGGTCCCGCCGATTGGTAAGCTTGCCGCACTGCGGGGCGAGCGACCAAGCGAATGGGGTGGCGCGCGCGACTCGCGATCCGGCCGTCGAAGGCGCGGCAACAGTTCCCGGTGCGACCACCAGACGAAACCAGCGAGGCGTGCGGCAGCGAACCCGCATCCTGCACTCCGCCAACCCCGGGCCCTTGTGCCATGCCGTCGGCCGGCACGCCGACTGAAGACACGATGACGGGCAGCCAACCGTTTTCCGCACCGCGCTCCGGCGACGGCAGGTCATACGGCTCCAGACCGTCCGTCACGATCCTCGTGCCGTTCCTCGACGAGCGCGACAACCTTCCGGTGCTCGTGCCGCAGCTCCGCACGTTGATGGACTCGCTCACCGACGCGGGGCTCGCGCGCGCGGTGGACGCCGTGCTCGTCGACGACGGCAGCACGGACGG
>DATGPD010000379.1:0-4001 GCA_035305285.1 Planctomycetota bacterium | reverse complement strand
GAGGACCGGTACGTGCACGACGCCGTCGTCGTCGACGCGCGACGCCGCGACGCAGCGCGCGCCTTCGCCGAGCGGCACGAGCGTCACCACCCTGGCGCCGCGCGCGGGACACTCCACCGCCCGCCACGCGAGCGCGGGCGGTGCGACGGACGGCGCGGGCAGGCCGTGCACGTGGACGAACGCGGTCGCGCCCGGGCGCGCGTCGAACGCGAGGCGCAGTTCGCGTGCGTCGTCGGCCGCGTGGCTCGGCCACACCGCGACGCGTCCGTCGCGGTCGGGACGCAGCGGAACGCCTTCCCAGCCGTCGACGACCACGCGATCGGCGTCGGTGCGCAGCACCGCGGCGGGTCGCGCCGGGGCGAACAGGTGCACGATGTCGCTGCCGCGCGCGTTGACGAAGTGCTCGCTCCACTTCGGGCCGGCGAGCACGCGGTAGGAGCCGGCCGGCACCCGCAGGGCCTCGCCGTCGAACCGGCCGAGCCAGCCGTCGTCCTCGGCGGGCGTCACCCGCAGGCAGGCTTCGTGCGCTCCGGGCGGCAGGCGGATCTCGGCCATCGGCGCGGCGGTCACGCGTACGGGTGCACCGGGATGGACGCGCGGCACGAGCGCGCCGAGGCCGTCGCGGTGGCGGATGAGCACGCGGCACGGAGCGGCGGAGTCGATGCGGAACTCGCCGCGCTCGTCGGTGCGCGCTTCGAACACGGGCGCGACGGCGCCGGGCAGGCCGGTCTCCAGCCCCACGACGTCGGGGCCGAGCGGGATCGCGCGCACTTCCGCGCCGGCCACCACCTTGCCATCGGGGCCCCGGACCAGTCCGCCGACGGTGCGGCCTTGCCCGGTCGCACCCTGCGACAGCACCGCGAGCGCGATCGTCACGACGGCGCACCGACGATGCCGATCCATCGAGAGCATGAGAACGCGGTCGAGCAACGAGGGGAAGGGCCGGGGGTTCGCCGGCGCTGCGACTGTGACGGCCTTCCTCGCTGCGGGGCTCGCCGCACAGGGGCCCGCCGGCACCGCGCGCGTGTCCGGCGTCGTGGTCGATCGCGATCGGCGGCCCGTCGCAGGCGCGCGCGTGGCGTTTCACTACGCGACGACGCTCGGCGTGCCGTGGCTGCGCTCGTCGGCCGAGACGATCGCCGTCACGGCGACCGTCGCCGAGCGCGACGGCCGCTTCGCGCTGCTCGTGCCGGTCGGGATCGCCGGCACCTGCATCGCCGAGGGCGAGCAGGGCGTCGCGGTCGCGGCGCGCGCGGTCGCCGGTGACGCGCTGCGGATGCAGCTCGCGCCGGCGCGCGCGCGGCGCTTCAAGCTGCTCGGCGAGGTCCCGCCCGGGCCCTGGCAGCTCGTGTTCGAGGGACCCTCGCCGCTCGCGCCGCGGGCGGCGCGGAGCGTCGACGGCACGCTGCACGCCGACCTCGTGCCCGGGTTCGGCGCAGTGCTCGCGCTTCCCGACGGGTTCGCGCGCATGCCCGGCGGCGCGCCGTGGTTCGGCGTCTCGGGCGCCGACGTGGACTGGCTGCGGCTCGCCGCGTGCGCGCCGAGCGGACCCGCGGTCGCGTGGGCTGCGGTCCGCGAGGCACCGTGCGTGCGCGTGGCCGACGGACGGCGTGGCGGCGCGTCCGGCGTCGTGTGGTTCGGGCAGCTCGTGGGCGGCGAGCCGTTCGCGGCGCGCGACGCGGAGCCCTGCCTCGCGCCCGCGGGCGAGCGGCGCTCGCTCTCTGCGCGCGCCGACGAGGTGGTCCTGGTCGCCTCGGTCTGCGCCGCGCTCGACGACGGCGAGGAGGTCGCGTTCGTCGCCGCGGACCGGCTCGCGGGCGAGGCGGACCGCTGGCACGTCCCGGGGTGGGCCGGTGCGGACGCGCCCGCGCTCGTGCTCGCGCGCACGGGCGACGAATGGCGCCTGCTCGACGGCGGCGGCGCGCCGCTGGGGCTCCTGCGCGGCCGGCTGACCGACGAGGACGGCGCGCCGGCGGCGCGCGCGGCTGTGCGCGTGCGTCCGCTCCGCTGCCGCCCCGCGGACGCGTGGAAGGCGTTTCCGGGTCTGGAGGTGGTCGCGGACGAGCGCGGCGGGTTCGCGCTGCCGGTGCGCTTGCCGGCCGGCGAGTACGAATGGGCGGCCGCGGCGCCGGACGGCCGCACGGCGGGCGGCACGCTGCGGCTCGACGCGGCCGGCGGGGAGGCAGCGCTCGTGCTGCCGCGCGGCGCGCGCCTGACCGGGTTCGTGCTCGACGCCGACGGCGAGCCGGCGCCGGGCGTCGCGCTCGAACTGCGCGCCGGGCGCGACGACCGTGCGCTGTCCTTTGGCTGGGCCGAGCACCGCACGTTCACCGACGCGCGCGGCGAGTTCGCGTTCGGCGGCCTTGCCCAAGACGCGCTCTACGAGCTGGTGTGCGCGAGCGCGGCGTGGGGGGACCTCGTGGTCTCCGGCTTGCGCCCCGGCGAGGAGCCGCTTTGCGTGCAGCTCCGCGCGCCGGCGTCGCCGCGTTGAGAGCGGCCTTGTCCGGCCCGCCGCACTGACCTAGCAAGGGCGCGAAGCCTGTCTCGCTCGCCCGGCCGCGCGCTCGTTGCGCGCCCGCGGACCCGCGATCAGGCTTCCGGCAGTTCGGAGTTCCGCTGGATCACCTTGCTGACCAGCCCGTACTCCTTCGCCTCGGTGGCCGACAGCCAGAAGTCGCGCCGCGTGTCTTCGGCGATCTTCTCGATGTCGCGCTTGCAGGCTTCCGAGACGATGCGGTTGTAGCGCTCGCGCAGCTTGAGGATCTCGCGCGCAGTGATGTCGAGATCCGACGCGGTGCCGCGCCCCATCGTCGAGGGTTGGTGCAGGAGGAAGCGGCTCTCCGGCAGGCTGAACCGGTTGGAGCGTTCGGCGCCGAGCAACACCAGGATGGCCGCCGACGCACACAGGCCGTTCACCACGGTGCGTACCGGCGGCTTGATGTAGCGCAGCAGGTCGTAGATCGCGAAGCCCGAGTCGGCACTGCCGCCGGGCGAGTTGATCATGACCGTGATCGGCTTCTCCGGGTTCATCTGCTCCATCACGAACAGCCGGGTCGCGCAGTAGCGCGCCAGGCGATCGGTGATCGGGCCGACGACCTGGAGGATGCGTGCTTCGGCCAGACGGCGTTCGAAGAACAGGCCGTCCATCCCCGGCTTGGAGGGACCCGGCGTCGGCTCGTCGTCTTCGTCATCGAGCCAGGACGGGAGCGAACCGGAGTGGGGATTGCTCATGGTGTTCCTTTCGGGCGCGCGATGGCAGCGGGTTGAGCGGGCCTCGCGCGCGGCGCGCCGGATTAGACTCCTGGCGGGGCGCGTGCAAGTACGCGCTGCCGCCGGCCGAGCGGCAAAGAAATGTGCGCGTGCCCTTGCGGCACCGCACGGGAAGAGTTAGGGTCTGGCGTCAGTCGCGGGGATCTGCGACTCCCTCCGGCCCGTAGCGGTCAGCGCACGGGCCCGGCTGCCGGCGAAGCGCCGGCGTCGTCATCGTGACGTTGAAGTGACGATGGCTGCCAAGCTCCGACGGAGCGATCGCGCTCCGCTTGGTGTCCGTGGCTCGTGGCCGCGAGGGGGATGCATCCGCCGCTTCCGTCTGCTGATCCAGCAGCCAAGGGCATCGCCATGCGCTGCCCCGGGCGTACCGCCGATCACGGCCATCCCCCGCATGTGTGGGGCAGGCCGCCCGATCGGCCCTCCGTCGAGCACCAAGGAAGTCCGATGAACGAGACCAGCGGCATCCCGCAAAGGGAAGAGCACGAGCACGAGCCGTCGTTCTCCAACGAGAACGGCAATGGCGGCCAGAGGCGATGGCGTGGCCGTCGCCGTCGCCGTCGCGGCGGCGGAGGTGGAGGTGGGGGCGGCGGGGGAGGACCGGGACGCGCGGCGGAGTTCGCGATCGACGTCGAGGGGCCGACCGAGCCGGTGTGCGGTGTGCTGGAGCTGAACAAGGACGGCTCGGGGTGGCTGCGGCGGCAGGACAACGATTACCTGCCTGACGAGAACCC
>DATGPD010000378.1:0-10206 GCA_035305285.1 Planctomycetota bacterium | reverse complement strand
CGTCGCGACCCGCGCCAGCCCTCCGATGGCCGACAAGCAACCCGCGATCCTCCTGACCACCGACGGATCCCCAGATTCGCTCGCCGCGGTCGGACCGACGACCGCGCTCGCCGAGCGCCTCGGCGCGCGCGTCATCCTGCTGACGGTCGTATGTGAGGGCACGCCGCCGTCCGCGCCACCCGCCCTCCTGCCGGCGACGGTCGGCGCGTGGAACCGCCGCCTCGAGGCCGAGGTCGTGGCCGCCCGACAGCGGCTGGAACAGCTCGCGGAGGGCATCCGCGCTCGCCTGGGCGGCACCGACCGGGTGGAGGTCGTCGTCGTCCGCGCGGAGTGCGTCGAGGCGGTGATCGCCTCGCTCGCCGCGGTGCGCGGTGCGCAGTTCATCGCGATGGCGAGCCACGGCCGCTCGGGCGTCAAGCGCCTCCTGCTCGGCAGCGTCACCGAGGAAGTGATCCGGCGCGCGAGCACGCCCGTGATCGTGTTCCCGATCGCGGCATGAGGCGCCCGGCATGCCGCGCACGATGCTCGCCGCTGTCGACTTCACCCCGGCCAGCGCACGCGTGTGCCGCGCCGCGGCCGAGTACGCCGCATTGCTCGGCGCCGAGGTCGTCCTGGTCAACGTCGTGCACGAGCTGGCCGCCCTGCTGGGCGCGTACACGCACCAGTCGGTGCGCGAACTGCAGGACGCGCTGGAACGGCGCGGCGGCGAGAAGCTCCGGGCGCTCGCCGCCGAGCACTTCGCCGGTCGCGGCATCGCCCACCGCGTGGTGCTCGCGGTCGGCACGCCGTGGGCCGAGATCCTCGACTGCGCGCTGCACGAGGATGCGTGCCTGCTCGTGATCGGCACGCACGGGCTGCGCAAGCCGGAGCACGTGTTCGTCGGCAGCACCGTGCAGCGCGTGATCGAACACGCGCGCTGTCGCGTACTCCTCGTGCCGCCGGAGTAGCGGACGCAACGCGCGGATCGGGCGCCTTCTCCCTGCGCGCGGCCCGGGCGAAGGCTCGATTCGTGCGCGGGCCCGCGCCGCTGCGGGAACAAGCCTCAGTCGGAGATCCGCACGCCGCAGTCGAGGTACGCGGCGCCGAGACCGAGGTCGGTCGGGACCGCGGCGACCAGCGCATTCGCGCACTGCCCGCGGTCGAAGTGACCGCCCTTCGGCATGATCGCGACGTCCCGGCGCTGCATCGCGTCCAGTTCGAGCACGGCGCGCACCCTGCCGTGCGGACTCTCGACCCACACGAGGTCGCCGGCCCGCCGGCCCGGCGCCGCGTCGGGGTGCACGCGCACCCAGGTGTGCTCGCCGGGTCCCTTGCCGGCCCACTGCGACGCCTGGCTCTTCTCGGTGGAGTTGGTGCACAGCCACAGCGGATAGCCGGTCGGCAACCGGAAGCGCCTGGGCTCGCTGGTGAGCAGGCGCACGCGGCCGTCGGGCGTCGCGACCCGGCGCTCCTCGAACAGCAGTTCGCCGGCGAGCGGGTTGCGCACCGCGCCGCGCTGCCGCAGCTCCTCCAGGGTGACGCCGTGCGAGGCCACCGGCGCGAGCAGCCTGCGCTTCCACGAATCGATGCTCCCGTCGAGCGCGGGCCCGAGCCCGACACGCGCGGCGAGCCGCTGGAACAGTTCGACCTCGTGCAGCACGCCCTCGGGCGGCGGCACGACCGGTCGCGACTCCGCGAGCCAGTGGTGCCCGTAGGCGCCGAGCAGGTCGTCGTCCTCCAGCAACGTCGGGCAGGGGAGGACGACGTGCGCTCGCCGGGCGGTGTCGGTGAGGAACGCATCGACGACGACGACGAAATCGGTGCGCTCGAGCGCTTCCGCCACCTTGGCCGAGTCCGGCAGCATGGCGACCGGGTTGGCGGCGGTGACCCACACCGCGCGGATCGGCGGGTCCTTCGCCGCCAGGATGTCGGCGCCGAGCATGGGCTCACGCACGGTGCGGACCGCGCGGCCGGCGGCGACCTCGCCGGTCGCGAACGCCTTGCGGCGGCGGAAATAGAACGAGCAACCCCCGCCCCTGCGGAACAGGTTGCCGCTCACGGCGGAGAGCGCGTCGAGGGCGCGGACGATCGCCCCGCCGTGCTGCCGCCGCTGCATCCCCCAGCCCACCAGGATCGCGGTCGGGCCGTCGGCGAATGCCGCCGCGAGCGCGCGGATCTCGGCCTCGCTGACGTCTGCGGCGCGCGCCCTGCGGCTCAGCGGCTTCGCCCGGCACAGGGCGGCGAACTCCTCGAGCCCGACGCAGGTCCGGGCCGCGTCGGGGTCGATGCGCCCCTCCTCGAACAGCACCGCGGCGACCGCGAGCGCGAGGTCGAGATCGCCCCCCGGGCGCGGCTGCAGGTAGCGGTCGGCGAACGCTGCGCCCTTGTGGTGCACCGGATCCACCGTCCACAGCCGCGCGCCGCGCTCCCGCGCCGCGCGCAAGACCGGCAGCAGGTGGACGCTGCTGACGAACGGGTTCTTGCCCCACAGGACGATGTGGCGCGCATGCTCCAGCGCGAACAGGTCGTTGCTGTCGCTGACGCCGAAGTCGGCCTCCTGCGCCGCCTCCCCCGCACCCCCGCAGATGTCCCCGACCTTGCCGGTGCACGGCCCGAAGTGCTCGAAGAAGCGGTCGGCGATCAGCTTCAGCAGGCCCAGGCTGCCGCCGGAGCGGTAGTGCAGGATTGCCGCCGGCCCGGACTCGGCGCGGATCGCGAGCAGACGCTCGGCGATCGAGTCCAGCGCCTCGTCCATCGTGGTCGGGACGAGGACGCCGTCGCGGCGGACCAGCGGGCGGGTCAGCCGGTCGGGGGAGTACTGCCGCTCCAGGAAGCGGCTCGTCCGGAAGCACAGGAAGCCGCGGGTGACCGGGTGGTCGGGATCGCCGGCGAGGGACGTGATCCGACCGTCCTCCACGCGCGCGACGATTCCGCACGCGTCGGGGCAATCGCGGTTGCAGGTGGTTCGCCGGGTCTCGACAGCCATGCGCGGAAGCGTAGCGGCGCGAGACGCAGCGCACCGGCGCGGTGCGCGTCGATCCGCACGGCGTGTGCCGTCTGCGGCGAGGCCGCGCTACCTCGCCAGTGCCGCGCGTTTCCTTCGAGGCCGCGCGCAAAGTCTGCGGCAAGCGCCCGCCGCTCGGGAACGCCGCGCCTGCGGCGTGACCGCGATGCTGCGCACGGCTCGCTCGCACGTGCGCCGGCTTTCGCGATCGTGCGGCGACTCATCACCACGGCAAGGAGTCCCACCGCACGCGCCGCGGGGAAAACACACTCTTTGTCTATCCGGCATTGCCGGATCCGACCCGCCAACCGCGGCGTGTCAGTCGGAATCGGGAGCACAACATGTCGCGACGGTCAACCCTGAGCACCACACGCTATTGCTGTCCAGAGCCTGTGGAAACTCTGTGGAGAGACCGCGGCAAGTGCCTACCTGAGAATGGTTTATCCGAAAGATTCGCCGAAAAGGCTTTGTCTTCCGGGGCGCTCTCCGTAGATGCTGCCCGCGCACTGGCTGGGGCAAGCGTCATTGCCACGGCAACTGCAGCTCTTTGTCTCGAAGCTTCAAGTCCCCAACAAGGGAGGAGTCCAACATGAGCAACCCGTACGGGTTCGGCATCGTCGCTGCGCGCGCCATGACCTCGGTCGCGCTGGCAGGTGGCAACGACGGCAAGAACAGATCCGCAGACAGCAACGAACCTGCCCCGCTGCAGGACACGATCAACGTCACCGCAGCAGCCGGCAAGGGCATCACGTTCTCTACCGAGGGCTTCCGGCTCAACCTCTCGAACCGGATCCAGGTCAACCTCGGCTACGCCAACCTGGAGAACGCCGAGGACACGCTCGGCGTGCGCATCCGCCGCGCCCGCACCAAGCTGTCCGGTGACGCCTACAAGGACACCGTCCACTTCGTCCTGCAGTTCGAGTGGGCCGACGGGCAGACCAACGACATCAACGATGCGTTGATCATCTGGGACTTCTACAAGACCGACAACAACGAGATGTCCCTGCGCTTCGGCCAGGGCAAGACGCTGTTCGGCACCGAGGCCACCGGGACGGCGGCGGGCCTGGAGTTCATCGATCGCGCCCGGGCGACCCAGATGTTCGCGAACACCCGCAGCCGCCAGGCGCAGGTCGTCGGGAAGATGAACGGTGGCCGGTTCCGCTGGAACGCCGGCGTGCTGAACAACGACGTCGCCGCGGCCTCGCTCGGCGCGTCCGAGGACGGCAACAACTTCAGCAACGAGCTGAACTGGATCGCCGGCGTGTCGTACGGCACCGGCCAGGACGAGATCTACGGCGAGGCCCGCAAGCAGGGCGCGCTGCAGGAGTACACCGAGACCCAGTGGGTCGCCAACGCCTCGATCCACTACGGCCAGAATGACGCGACCGACGTGGGCGCCGAGTACGACGCGTTCACCCTGAGCATCGGTGGCGCGCTCTGGACCGGGCGCATGCACTTCCTCGCGGAGGTGTTCGTGCGCGACGAGAACGCCGACAACACCGCGCTGGCGATCGAGTCGCAGGCGTTCGGCTGGCAGGCCGGTGGCACCTACACGCTCGAACCGGGCCCCTCGATCCAGTGGGGCTACGGCGTGCGCGTCTCCGGCGTGCACATCACCGACGTCACCGGCGCCAACCAGCCGATCTTCTTCCTCGGCGCCGAGGGCGACATCTTCGAGATCCAGCTCGTCGCGTCGGCCTACTACGTCGGCCACAACCTGAAGACGCAGTTCGGCTACACGTTCCAGTCGCTCGATCCGGACGCCCCGGGCGTCCCCGACTCGACCAACCACATCATCGAGCTGCAGTCGCAGATCGTCTTCTGATCCGAGCAGCGCCCGCGTGCGGGCGCGCGCATGACCCGCCCGGGCGCGTGCCCGGGCGGGCGCGCCGCGAGAAGGAGCGGCGCAGTGTCGAGACCTGCTCGACGGCCCTGGGCGCCACACCCGGCGCTGCACCCCGGCGCACGTCGCGCACACGCGCGACCGGACGCCCACCCGAAGTGCCGTCGCCCTCGGGTTCGCATGGCCGCGCACCCCCGGTACGCTCGCCGGGATGCGCCGCGCCATCCCCTTCCTCGCCGCGACGATCGCCTGCGGCGGCTGCGGCCTGGGCGAACTCATCGAACGGCCCCGGGCCCTCCCCGCCGCCGCGGGCTGGACCGTGGGTCTCGAGGAAGGGCCGGAGCGCCCGCGCCTCGTCGTCCGCCGCCGCGCCGGGAACCGGGAGGCGACCGCGACGACCGCCGGCGTGCGCCTGGTCCTGGCCGACGGCACGGCGGCCGAGCTGCCGTTCGCGCGGCAGGAGGCGGCCGGCGACACCCTGCGCGTGCAGTGTGCCGACCAGGTCGCCGAACACACGGTCTCGCTCGCGATCGTGCAGGCCGGCGACCGGCTCCACGTGCGCGTCGAGGACGAAGTCGAGCTGGCCAGCGAGGTCGCCGAGCTGAGCATCGAGTTCACCCTCGCCACCGGAGAGCTGGCCGCGCACGAGTCGTTCGTGCCGCTCACGCACGGGCCGGATGAAGTCGCGGGAGACGTCGCGTGGCGCACCCCGCTCGCCTTCGTGCGCGCCGGCCAGCAGGCGCTCGCCGTCCTGCCCGAGGTCGACACGGTCCGCCCGCGCATCCTCCCCGGGGCCCTCGAGCTGTCGGCGGACGGCGCGCCGCCGCGCATCCGTCACGGGATCGTGGCCCAGCGGGTCACCGCCGAGGGTGGCCTGCTGACTTGCCGCCGCGACCCGGGCCTGGCGAAGAAGGTCGCCGGCCAGTCGATCGGATTCGGCCTCGAGCTGCGGATGTGGGTCGACGCCCGGCCGCAGCAGACCCTGGCCGACCTTGCCCGGGAGATGTGGCAGAAGGTGGAAGCCCGCGCCGGCCGCAGGGCGGTCGCCCTCGCCGCCCAGGCGGCGCGCGTGCTCGCGGCGCGCGGGCGGGTGGCGGCGCTCGGCGCGGGCAAGACGGCGGAGCCGACCGAGGTCCGATTTACGGTGCGCGAGAACGCTCTCCTGCTCGCCGCGGGACTGGCCGCGACCCGGGACCCCGCGGCCCTCGCCGACGCCCGCCGCCTCGTCGAGCTGGCCGTCGCCGCGCCGCAGCGCTCCGGCCTCTCGCCGGACCGCGCGCTGATCGGCATGGGGCGCGCGCAGTGGAGCCACGGTCGCGACGTCCGGCAGCTCCCGGACGGAGAGATCTACGACGGCACGGCAGTGGCGTGGACGCGCGTGTGCGGCCTGTGGGCGACCGCAGGCCTGCCGGCAGACGACCCCGTGCGCCAGGCCGCCGTGCAGGCGGCGGAGGCCGCGGCCCGCTTCTTCCTCGCCAACCAGCGCGACAATGGCGCGATCCCGGCGCTCTACGAGCCCGCCTGGCTCGCGCCGGTGCAGTCCGTGCTCTACGAGCCGGCCGCCGAAGTGGGCGCAATCGCCCTGCTCCTGGCGGAATGCGCCGCGCTCGGCCTGCCCGACGCCGAGAAGCTGCGCGCCGGAGCGCTGGCCGCGATCCTCTACCTTCGCCGCGAGGTCCAGCCCGAACACGCCTGGTATGACCGCAGCGCGCTGCCGGAGGCCGGCGCGCCGCGCGGACGGGGCACGATGGCCCTGGTGTTCGCGGTGCTCGCGGCCATGGAGGTCCACGCGCAGGTGCCGAGCCACGCCGGGCTGTACGACGCGGCAGCCGCCTTCGTGGACGACCTGATCCTGCAGCAGCAGGTCTGGAGTCCGGTGTGGCTCGCCCCGGAACCGAGCCGCTCGACGCTGATCGGCGGATTCGGGCGGAACGATGGCGATCCGACGTGGAGCGATCCGGTGCAGGCGCTCGCCGCCCTCGCGCTGCTGCGGGCCTACGACCAGATCGGCGGACGTGACCTCCTGCAGCGCGGGGCCGCGGCGCTGCACGCCGCGCTCGCGAGCGCGCCCGCGCTGCGCGACGACGCGCTCGACGCGATGTCGGATGTCGGCATGGCAGCGGCCGTCGCCCAGCTCGTGCTCGCCAGATTCGGCAGCGCGGTGCTCGACCTGACGCGCGGCACGGTCGACTCGATCGACGCGGTACGCGTCGCGGTTGCCGGCAGCGCACCCGGCACGTCGTTCATGTTGACCGCGCAGTGCCATCCGGCGCTGGCCGGCCGTGCGGTCGTCACCGTGCGCGGGCTGCCACAGGAGGACGTCGTCTACCCGGTGGTCGCCAACGGCCGCGCGCTCGGCTCGTTCACCGCGGCGCAGCTCCGGGCGGGGATCGAGTTGCCCGCGACGCCGGTGCCGCGCGCCGACCTCGCGCCCCCGGCGATGCTGCAGATCGGGCAGCCGACCCCGATCCGGCTGGTGTTCGCGAGCCCCCCGCCCCCCGGCTTCACCGGGAGGGTGTTCCTCGACGTGCAGGACCCGCCGCCGGGCTCGCCCGCAGCGCAGCGCCGGTGGTGGGCGCCCCTCCGGCCCGTGGGTGACGGCACGGTCTGGCAGAGTGAACAGGACTTCGTCCCGCCGGAGAACCTGCCGCGCAACGCGCGCCTGCGGGGCCGGGCGGAGCTGGTCGGCCCGAGCGGTCAGCGCGTGACGGTGCTCGCGGTGAACGAAACCGCAATGGGCAGCGAGACGATCCTCGACGTCGCCGGCCGGGACGACACCGACTGCCTGAGCGGTGAGCGCGCGCCGCGCGTGCTGTTCGCCGACGGCGCGCGGCTCGCACGCATGGCGACCGCGGAGGAGCCGCTCGTCTGGGAGCTGCGCGTGCCGCCGCGCTCGCTCTCGCTAGAGCTGGACATCCTGCTCGCCGGCCGGATGCGCCTGCACGCCAACGACCACCTGATCTACGAGGACCCGCCCTCGACCCCCGCGGTCGTTCGCCGCGCGCGGATCGAGATCTCCGATCGCCGCCTGTGGGAGGCGGGCACGCTGCGGCTCTCGTTCGCGGACGCGGGCGGGGGGGCCGCCGGCACCGCGTTGCAGGTCGCCGAGCTGCGCACGCGGGTGGTCCGCGACGTCGCCACCGGCATCGTCCCGGACACGGAGGCCGAGCCGCTGCCCGAACCGGTCGACGTGACGACGCGCACCGAGCGCTCCGCCCCGCCCGACGCGCGTCTCACGCTCCTCGTGGTGCCGGTCGTCCTCGCCGACGCGCCGCTCGCCCTGTCGCGCGACCAGATCGCGGAGGTCTGCTTCGGCGAGGGCCACCGCCAGACCCCTGGACCGCAACCGCGGCTGACGTCGGGTTCGGTGCGCGAGATCCTGCACGAGTTGTCCGGCGGCCGCACCCACCTGGTCGGAGAGGTGGCCGACCCGAAGACCGAGCACATCCAGGCGGTCGAGCTGACCGGGGCCGACGGTCCGTCGCGCATCGCCGCGCTGGTCGAGCGCGCCCTCGCCGCGCACGGCCGCGAGTACGACGTCGTCCTCGTCGTGCACAGCGGGGTCGCGCCCAACGCCGAACGGCCGACCTGGTTGCGCCTCGGGGGTCTGCCCCCGATCGCGATGATCGCCGAGCGCGCCCCCGACCAGTCGCTCCTGCCGGTCGGCGAGGCGCTTTCGGCAATCCTCGCCGCGCGCTACGGCATCCCGCGCCGCTCGCTGCCCGCGGTCGGGAACTTCGGCGAGCTGGCCCTGTCGACGGAGCACGATCCCCATCTCCCCGCGGCGCCGCTGGGCGTCGATCTGGTGCGCGCCGGGTGGGCCGACTACGTCGACATCGTCGACCGGATCGCGGAGGTCACCGCCGGCTCGACCCAGCACGAACGCCGGATCCATCGCCTGCCCACCCGGCTGCCCGATCGCGGCAATCTGCTCCTCGAAGTCCGCGGCAGTGCGGCCGGCGAGCCGCGCCTCGCACACGGCGGTCTGCTCGCCTACTGGGAGCTGCACCGCCCGCCCCTGGTCCGCGGCCGCGACGGGGAGATCGCCTACCCGCGCACGCTGCGCCTCGCGCGCGACGCGGGCGCGACCGAGACCCCGTTCGTCCCCGGCACGATCGCCGACCTCGTGCGCAGCGCACAGGTGCTCGACGACACGTCGTCCCCCAGCCTCGCCACGCCCGAAGGCGAGCTGTGCTTCCTGGTGCGCGAGGTCGGACCCGCGCCGCGCAACGCGTCGGACGAGCGCGGCGACCGCGTCGGCTTCTCCGTCGAGCGCCTCGACCACCGTCTGCTCGATCGCGAGCCGCTCGGCACGATCAAGGTGTCGCCGACCGATTGGACTCCGATCGCGATCGACGGCGTCGACCGCGGCCTCGGATCGATGATGCACGACGGCGGCGCGCTCGCGATCTCGGTCCGTCGGCGGCCGCTGCGTGCGAGCTGGCCGGTGCCGCCGTCGTTCGGGCGCGGCCTGCGCCTGTTCGGCGAGGGCCGCGTGGAGCACGGCGCGATCCGGCTGCGCGTCGGCGCCGATCAGGCGGTCGTGTTCGACGCGACGCTCTCCGACCCGGCCGCGCCGCTCGCGTTCACCGTCGACCTTCCTCCGGCCGGCCTCGAGTCCAGCATCTGGGTGGAGATCGAACCCGCGGGCGCGTCGGAGGCGGGCCTGACCTTCACGAACCTGGTGGTCGTGCCGCGCGCGCGCGCGAGCCATTCGCCCCTGCGCGCGCTGAAGGGTGCGACCGCCAAGCTCGCCGACGGCCGCCTGCACGCCCCGGTGCTCGCGCTCACCACCGGCGAGAACGGGCGCGCGACGCTGTACGAACCGATCCTGGTGCCGGCGCACCGGAGCATGCTGCGCCTGCGCTGCGCGCTGGGCGCCGACGCCGCTCCGGACACGTCGGTCACGCTCGACGTCGTGCTGCGCAGCATCGACGGCTCGGTGTCGCACACGTTGCTGCCCGGACACGAGATCACGCGCGGCGAGGGCGACCGTCCGGTGCTCACCGCGCTGCTCGCGATCCCGGCCAGCGAACGACCGTTCGTCGGCGTCCTGTCGCTCCTCGCCCGCGGCAAGCCGGGCACGACGCTCTGGATCGTCGATGCCGAAGTCGCGCGCCCCTGAGCGGACGTTCCCGTGCCGGCAGCACCGCCGGCGCCCCGGCCTCCGCCCGCCGCTCCGGCGCCTTGGGCATGCGCACGCCGTTCGCTACCGTCGCTCGTGATGTCCGCGCCGCGCTGGCTCCCTGCGCTCCGGATCGCGCCGTTCGCGCTCGTGCTGCTCGCCGCGGGCTTCGCCTACCGCGCCCCGCGGCCGGCAGGCGAGGACGCGCCGACCGATGCGTTCTCCGCCGCGCGGGCACGCGCCGTGCTCGCGCGC
>DATGPD010000377.1:0-4176 GCA_035305285.1 Planctomycetota bacterium | reverse complement strand
GAACACGGTGATCAGGCCGAGCACGAGGATCGGGAGGCCGGGGCCGGGGTTGCGCAGCACGCGCTCCTGCGACGGTGTCTTGACGGTGGATTCGGTCATGGACGGCTCGCGGTGATATCAGAACGCTAACGGGCCGATACTCGAAGACCGTCGCGTTGTTCGCCGTCCGCGTCGCCCCCCGGAGCGAACGGCAGCGACGCGAGGAACCGGCGGCCGTAGCGGCGGGTGCGCACGCGCGGGTCCAGGACCACGACCCGACCGCGGTCGCGCGCGGACCGGATCAGACGGCCGAACCCCTGCCGGAAGCGCAGGATCGCCTCCGGGAGGCTGTCCTCGACGAACGGATCGCCGCCGCGCGCGGTGATCGCCTGGTGGCGCGCGCGGGTGAGGGGGTGGTCGGGCTGCGCGAACGGCAGCCGGGTGACCACGACCAGGGTGAGCGCCTCGCCCGGCACGTCGATCCCTTCCCACAGCGTGTCGGTGCCGACGAGCACCGACGTGGGGTCGGCGTTCTTGTCGCGGACGAGCTGCGCGGTCGGCGCGTCGCCCTGGACGAGCAGCCGGATCCCGGCCGCGGCGAGCGGCGCGCGGAGCGCGGCGGCGACCTGGTGCACCGCCTGCCAGGACGTGCACAGCACGAGCGCGCGTCCGCCGTTGTCGAGCACGTAGTCGACCGCGCGCGTGGTGGCCGCCGCGGTGAACGCCGCCGGCTCGCGCACCGGATCCGGCAGCCCGTCCTCGACCACCAGTTCGCACTGCCGCTCGTAGCGGAACGGCGAGCCGACGCGCAGCGTGCGCGCCTCGCCGATGCCGAGACGTTCGCGCAACCAGGCGAAGTCCCCGTCGTCACCGGGCGCGAGCGTCGCGCTGACCAGCACCGCGCTGCCGAGCGCGCCGAACAGGTGGTCGCGGAGGGCGGGGCCGACTTCGATCGGGGCCGAGTGCAGCTCGGCGCCCCGGCGTGTGCCCTCGATCCAGCGCACCGTGTTCGCGTCACCGCCGCGGCACAGCGCGCGCACCACCACGCACACGGCGTCCAGGCCCTGGACGCGGGCGAGCATCTCGGTGCGCAGGCTCAGCTCCTGGATCGCCGCGGCGCACGCGCCCAGCTCGGCGGCGAGCTCGGCGAGCGGCTCGGACAGCGGGTCGGCAAGGACCTCGTCGCCGAGCGCGACCTGCGCCGTGCCGTTGGCGCGCAACCGGTCGTCGAGCCGGGCGAAGAACTCGTCCGCCGCCGCCTCGACGATCGTGAACAGCCGGCGCGCGCGGTCGCTGCCGAAACGCTGCAGCAGGCCGTGCACCCCGCGGCGCGGCTGCAGCCGGTTCAGGTGCCAGCGCACGGTGCCTCCCGACAGGCGCAGGCCCAGGTGCTCGCGCGCGACGCGTTCGAGGTGGTGCGCCTCGTCGAACACCGCGACGCGGTGCGCCGGCAGGTAACGCGCGCCGGCCATGCGCAGCGCGACGTCGGCGAGGTAGAGCGCGTGGTTCACGATCAGGATCTGCGCCGACCCCATGCGCCGCCGGGCGCGCTGGTAGGGGCAGGGCCCGTAGTGCGGGCAGGCCTTGTGCAGGCAGTTGCCGCGCTCCGCCTGGACCTCCTCCCACACGCGGTCGGCGACCGGCCGCGGCAGTTCCTGGCGCGTGCCGTTGCGCGCGGTCAGCGCCCACCGGCTCACCAGCTCCAGATCCTCGGACAGCGCCGGGTCGTCGAACAGCGCGCGCTCCTCGCGCCGGGCGAGGTCGAGGCGGCGCAGGCACACGTAGTGGTTCCGGCCGACCGCGGTGACCGCGGTGAACTCGTGCGGCAGCACGGCCTGCAGGAACGGGATGTCCTTGTGTTCGAGCTGATGCTGCAGGGCGATCGTGCGCGTCGACACGACCACCGGCCCCTCGCCGCGCGCGCGCAGCGCGTGCAGGATCGCGGGCACGAGGTAGGCGAACGACTTGCCGACGCCGGTGCCCGCCTCGGCGAGCAGGTGGCGCCGCTCGCGCAGCGCGGCCTCGATCTCGCCGGCGAGCGCGATCTGCTGCGGGCGCTCCTCGTAGTCGCCGAGCCGCCGCGCGACCACGCCGTCCCGGCCGAGCAGGGCCTCCACGCCGTCAGGCGGAACCATGCCTCACGAAGTCCTCCGCCGCCGCGAGCGAGCAGCGCGACGGGTGCGCGGGGTCGTGCACCACGTACACCGCGCGCGCGCCTTCGAGCACCGCGCGGCCCAGGCCGCCGCTCGCCCAGCGCCACTGCCGCCCCGTGTGCACGGTGCCGTCGCGGTCGTGGAAGGTGAACTCGATCGCGATTTGGCGCGACCCGAGGAACGGCACCGGCCGGACGTGCTCGACGCGGCCGTCGACCACCGCGCCGTCGCGCAGCAGCTGGCGCTGCAGGACCGCCGAGCGCAGCCAGAGCATGAGCACGAGCACGCCCGCGCCGGCCAGCGTGATCACGAACGGCCAGGGCACGGGCCCGGGCGCTGCGCGCGTGGTGCCGCGCAGGCGGCTGGTTTCCGGGTCGCCGCGCAGGAACTCGACGGTCCCGCGCGCGCCGACGGCCGGCGCGTCCCCGGATCCGTAACTCCTGCCCACCAGGCGCCGGTCGCCGACCGCGTAGCGGAAGGTGAGGCGGGTGACGCCACCGGGCAGCGGCTCGCGGCCGATGACCTCGGCGTCCGCCAGGCCGTGCTCGGCGTCGAGCGCGTGGTCGTCGAACGGCAGGCTGCTGCCCGACGTGAGCAGGACGCCGGCGAGGATCGCCGCGACCAGCAGCAGGAAGCCCCCGACGACGCCCAGCAGGGCACGGCGGCCGAACGCGGCGGCGAAGCGCACCTCGCGCGGGGGCGCGGGGAGCGGTTCGGCCTCGTTCACGGATCGTAGGTCCACGGAGTGGGGGCGTCGGCAGCGTGCGTCCTGGGCGCCGCCGGCGCCAGCACGAAGTCGTCGACCGTGACCAGCCGGTTGCGCCACGCGCGATACCGGTCGTGCACGATCGGCGCCTCGCGCGGTGGCGGCACCGCGGTCAGCTTCATGCCGAGCTGCGAGCGCGCCCGCACCCAGTGCTGCCCGCGACGCTCGCGCGCGCGGTGGTCGCGGAAGCGGTAGCTGACGCGCAACATGCCGGGCACGACGACCGGCAGCAGCTTCACCTCCTGCAACTCGGCGAGGCTGACGTCGCCCCAGCGCAGCAGGTTGCGCGTGCGCAGTACGCCGAGGAACCACAGCAGCAGCGCGACGATGCCGGGGAGGACGAACCAGCGCCACAACGGCAGGGTGAGGTCGCCGAGCCGGCTGAGGCGCTCGCCCTTGAGCCGACTGATCGACGGGTCGCGCGGCAGGTAGTCGACGTCCACCTCCTTGGCGACCGTGTAGCGGCCGGCGGGGGCATACATCAGCCCGTCGCGCCGTTCGCCGGTCTCGGTGACGAACTGCCAGCGCACTTCCTCGCCGTCGCCGACCGGCCGCACCGAGACGACCGTCCCGTGCGCGGGCACGCCGGACCGGTCGAGTCTCTGGTCGTCGCGCGGCGCGCCGGTCCAGGCGTAGAACAGCATCAGGGTGATCACGCCGCCGTAGACCGCGCCGAGGAAGGCGACGAAGGCGAGCGGCCAGCGGGCCCAGAGCACCGGCGGCCAGCGCGGAGTGCGCGGTGCCGGCGGGATGTGCTGCAGCTCGCGGCGCATGGATCGCATTCTAGCTCGCCGGGGAGGATGCGCCGGAACGCACGCGCGGCGCGCTGCGCGGTCCCGCAAGCCGTGCGCCCCCTGCCGCGGTGCCTTCAGAGCCACGGATTCCGCCGGCCGGCCGACGCTCCGGTGCGAGGGCTCAGGGCGCGCTCCCGCGCGCGCGTGGAGCCGGCACCGGCGTGCGGTGGACGGCCTGCATCCCGTGCACGACTGGTTCGGAGCTTTTGCAGCCGGCCGTTAGATTGTCGGACCGCGCACGGGGCTGGCCGCCGCGCGCGGTGCATCCTCCGGCCAGCGCGGGCGCGGTGGCAGCACCGGGCACCGCGCCACGACTCTCCCTCGCATTCGAACCCATGAGCAACCGCGTCGACGAGATCCTGAGCTGGTACCAATCCGACCACCCCGGCGTGCTGAAGAACTTGCGCTGGATGATGGAGACCGGTCGCCTGGCCGGCACGGGCAAGTTCGTGATCCTGCCCGTCGACCAGGGCTTCGAGCACGG
>DATGPD010000376.1:0-6078 GCA_035305285.1 Planctomycetota bacterium | reverse complement strand
GGGGTCCGCGGTGGCCACGCGGTGGAATGCGCCGGTGTGGCCGGAGAAGAACGTCACCGCGTTGGGCTCCCCTTCGATCGCGACGAACGCTGCCTGCGCGTTCCCTGCACGCACCGTCGGCGCGAACGTCAGCGGCATCGTCGCCCACTGGTTGCGGTAGGCGCTGAACCCGTGCAGCCGGCCGTTGCTGAACACGACCGCGCTGTTGCCGAACACGCCGATCACCACGGCCAGACCGCTCGCGTCGGCGAGCCGCACCGGCGTGCCGTAGAACGCGCTGACCGCGTGGAGCGCCTGACCGTCGTCGACCAGCGCGCACTTCGTGCCCATCGTGACCGTCGGCGGGCCCGCGCACACGACGGTCGTCCACGTGCCGTCGATCGCCTGGAAGACGTGGACCGAGCTTCCGTCGACGACCACCGACAGCCACGACTGCGGCGACACGAGCGGGACGATCCTCGCGTTCGGGTCCCACACCTGCTGGCTGACCCAGCGGCCCAGGCGCGGCGCGAACGCGTGGTACACCTGCCCGTCGCGCAGCAGGAAGGCCTCGTTGAGGACGGTCAACTCCGTCGGGTTCAGGGTGAGCAGCGTCGACCACGTGCGGTTGACGCACGAGAACGCACGGAACGTGGTGCCGTCTTGCACGAGCGCCCAGCTCTGTTCGAGGCGGATCGTGGCGCCGGGCGGACTCGGGATCGAAGCCCAGTCAGGGAGCTGTGCGGACGGCGCCGTGAGGAAGGTCGAGGCGACCAGGAGAGCGGCTGGAGATCGCATAGGACACGGAAAGGGGTACGAAGCGACCCGCTGCGGAAGCGGCCGCGCGCACATGGACCCCGGGGGCGACCAGCACACGACGACGCCGCTCGCTCGGCGAGCCGGCGGACGTCGTGCGAAGGCAACCGCGATGCCGATTCGCGCGTGTCCGCGCTGACGGCGTCTGGCGGACGAGCGTCACATGGAAGTGACACCGCTTGTCGTGCCGTGCTCGTGACACGTGTCATAGGCGCGTTGCACCGACGCGCGCGCGCCGCGTTCGAGGACGCCGGCATGCAGCATGTCGCAGGCAAGGCGCGCGACGCAGCGCGCGATCCCCCCGGAGCCGTGTCGCACCGACCGTGCCGGCGTCGCGCCGAGCGCCCGTGCGTGCGGCCGCGATGCGCGCTGCACTTTGCTGCCGCTTCCCCGCCCGACGCCGCCGTGTTACGACGTCCGCGTGATGCCTGCACTTCGCCGCCTGCTCTCCCTCTCGACGCTCCTCGCCGCGGCCTGCAGCTCAGCGCCGGAGGCGGTCCTCGACCCCGACACGGTTCAGGCCACGCGCGTCGCGAACATCGCGGTGCCCGAGCCCGGCCTCATCACCGCGGGGCAGCCGACCCCCGAACAGCTCGAGGAGCTGGTGCGCCTCGGCGTGCGCCGGGTGATCAGTCTGCGGCCGCCGTCGGAGGAGGGCACGGGCTGGGAGGAGGCCAAGGCCGCGGAGCTCGGGATCGAGTTCACGCGGATCCCGATCGCCGGCGAAGCCGACGTCGACGTGGCGCACGCCCGACAGCTCGCCGCGGAGCTGGCGAAGGGCCCGGAGCCCGCGCTGCTGTACTGCGGCAGCAGCAACCGCGTCGGCGCGCTCCTCGCAATGAAGGCGTTCCACGTCGACGGCAAGTCGGCCGAGGAAGCCCTGGCCTACGGCAAGGCCGCCGGGCTCAAGAAGCTGGAGCCGACGGTACGCGAGCGCCTGCAGTAGCGCGGCGCCTTCACGCGCGCGCCGCCGCGCCGGGTCGACCGCCGCGGCGCCTTCACGCGCGCGCCGCCGCGGCTGTAGACGTACGCGCCGACCTCACCGCACGCGCAGGAACGCCGCGATCCCCTTCTTGTTCGCGGTCGCGAAGTCGACGAGCCCGTCGCCGTTCAGGTCCTGTGCGAGCACCTGCAGGCCCACGCCGCTGTTGCTGTCGACGTGCTGCGGCACGAACGCGACCGTCGGCTGACGCTGCAGGCGGAACCAGTAGAGCACCGCCGGGTCGCGCGCGCCGGGGTCGCCGCCGTTGTGCGCCCAGAAGCGCTTGCCGGTCACGAGGTCGCGGAGCCCGTCGCCGTCGACGTCGGCCAGCGCGAGTGCGTGCGCCTGGCTGAACTGGTGCGGATCGGTCGGGTCATGGAACGGCCGCTGGATGACGTGCTCGACGAACGTGATCTGCCCGCCCGGCCGGACCTGCTCGAACCACGAAATGCCGTAGGCATGCGCGTTGATCGTGGTCACCACGTCGGCGTCGCCGTCGCCGTCGACGTCGTAGGCGAACATCTGCGCACCGCCCTGCCCGCCGCCGAACCGGAACGGGTGCGGCGTCCACGCCGGGTCACCTTGCAGCGAGGGCGGCTGGCGGAACCAGCCGATCGCGGTCAGCACGTCGAGGCGGCCGTCGCCGTCGATGTCGCCGACACCCAGGCCGTGCGTGAAGGTCGGAAACAGCGCGGCAGGCGAGATCACGTGCGGTACCCACGGCGCCCGCGGGTCGGCGGGGTCGGGGGTCAAGCGGATCAGCACGTCGAACGACGCACACAACAGCTCGCGCCGTCCGTCGCCGTCGAGGTCGACGTACGCGGGCGACTCCGCGCCGACCCATGACCACACGAGGTGGCGCTGCCAGTGCACCCCGGTGCGTCCGGGGTTGCGGTACCAGTGCGCCGCGGTGCCGGGAAAGCCCACGGTCAGCACGTCGTTCCACCCGTCTCCGTCCAGGTCGTCGACGAACGCGAGGAAGCAGTCGGAGTAGCCGCTGATCGGGAAGGCGCGCGGCGGATGGATCTCGTGGCGCTGCGCGAAGGTCGGCCCCTGCCACCAGAACGGCGGTGCGACGAGGTCGACCGCACCGTCGCGATCGAGGTCGCCGGCGGCGATGCCCTCCGCGTAGAACGCGGTCGTGAACTGCAGGCGGGTGAAGGGCTCGACCGGGACCGGTGCGACCGGCTGCGGCTGGGCGGCCAGGCAGGAGCAGACCACGGTGAACGCCGCGGCCGCGCGCGCGCGCGCGGCGTCTTGCGGCACGCGGTGCAGACGCTCGGTTCGGTTCATGACCAGGATCTCGTGGACGACGTCGTCAGGGCGGCGCGATGATGCGCGCGACACGATATGGCCGGCCGCGCCGCGCGTCCGGCACCGCCCCGCGCCGCTGAATTTGCCCGGCGCGCCGCGATATCCGTGCCGCTTCCCGGGCCCACCATGGAAACCGTCTACCTGATCTGTGCCGTGGCCGGCGGCACCATCCTGGTCGCACAGACGGTGCTCGCCGCGCTCGGTGGCGGACATCACGACGGCGGACACGACGCGCTGCCCGACGTGAGCGACCCGGGCTCGATCGCCGACGCGCACGACGCCTTCCTCAAGTTGCTGTCGCTCAAGACGGTCGTCGCGTTCGTGACCTTCTTCGGTCTCGCGGGGCTCGCCTGCCGGCGCGCCGCGCTGTCGGACGCGACCGCACTCGGCATCGCGCTCGGCGCGGGCGTCCTCGCCCTGTGGATCGTGGCCTGGTTGATGGCGGCGCTCACCAAGCTGCAGTCCCGCGGCAACGTCGACCTGCGCAACGCGATCGGCAGCCAGGGCAAGGTCTACGTGCGCGTGCCCGGCGCGCGCACCGGCGCAGGCAAGGTCCTGCTGACCGTGCAGGGCCGGACGGTCGAGGCGCGCGCCGTGACCGACGGACCGGAGATCGAAGCCGGCGCGCAGGTGACGGTCACCGGCGCCGCCGGCAACACGCTCGAAGTCCAGCGCTGCTGAGCCGCACCGGCGGCGGCGCACCGGAGAGGAGACCCGACATGCCTGACAATCCCTGGTTGATCGCGCTCGTCGCCGCGGCGGCGCTCGTCCTGTTCGGCTTCGCGCTGCTGGTGATCCAGCGCTACAAGCGCTGCCCGAGCAACAAGGTCCTGGTCATCTACGGCCGCGTGAACCCGGGGCAATCGGCGCGCTGCCTGCACGGCGGCGGCGCGTTCGTCTGGCCGCTGATCCAGGACTACGCCTACCTCAACCTCGATCCGGTGCAGATCGAGGTGCCGCTGCGCGGCGCGCTGTCGATGGAGAACATCCGGGTCAACGTGCCGAGCGTGTTCACCGTCGCGATCGGCACCGAGCCGCACCTCATGCAGAACGCGGCGATCCGCCTGCTCGGCCTCGACACCAAGGCGATCGTCAAGCAGGCCGAGGACATCATCTTCGGCCAGCTGCGGCAGGTGATCGCGTCGATGGCGATCCAGGACATCAACCGCGACCGCGAGAAGTTCCTGGAGAACATCCAGCGCTCGCTCGAACCCGAGCTGGAGAAGATCGGGCTGGTCCTGATCAACGTCAACATCACCGACATCACCGACGAGTCAGGCTACATCGAGGCGATCGGGCGCAAGGCGGCCTCGCAGGCGGTGCAGCAGGCCGAGATCGACGTCGCCGAGCAGACCAAGCGCGGTGCGATCGGCGTCGCCGAGGCCGAGCGCGAGAAGGCGGTGCAGGTCGCGCAGGCGCAGAAGCTGCGCGAGATCGGCATGAAGGAAGCCGACCGCGACAAGCTGGTCAGCATCGCCGAGCTGGACAAGGAGACCGCGATCGGCCAGCAGGCGGCCGCGTTCGCGCAGCAGGCACGCGTCAAGGACGAGGAGCGCAAGATGCGCGGCGCGGTCGCCGAGGCGGACGCGAGCGCGGTGGTCGGCGAGAACAAGGCGAAGGCCGCGGTCGCCGAGGCCGAGGCGGCGCTGCGCATCAAGCAGGCCGAGGCCTACCAGGCGGCGGAGACCCGACACCGTGAAGCGGAGGCGGCGGTGCTGCAGGCGCAGTACGCCGCGCAGGCGGTCGCCGCCGAGGTTCTCGCACGCAAGATCGAGATGGAGAAGCGTGCCGAGCTGGAGGCGGCCGCCAAGGCGCAGAAGGCGAAGGTCGTGGTCGACGCCGAGGCCGACGCCGAGCAGCGGCGCATCCAGGCGCGCGCCGAGGCCGACGCGGTCTACGCCAGGCTCGAAGCGCAGGCGCGCGGCGAATACGAGATCCTCGCCAAGAAGGCCGATGGCCTGCAGCGGATCGTCGAGGGCTGCGGCGGCGCGCAGCAGGCGTTCCAGCTCCTGATGGTCGAGAAGATCGAGACGCTCGCCGCGACCGCGGCGCAGGCGATCGCCAACCTGAAGTTCGACAAGGTGGTCGTCTGGGACGGCCAGCAGGGCGGCGCGACGGCGAACTTCGTGCGCAGCCTCGCGGGCGCGCTGCCGCCCGCGCTCCAGATGCTGCGCGACGTCGGCGGCATCCAGTTCCCCGACTTCCTCGGCAAGCTCGCGGGCGCGGGCGACGGGTCCGCGGCGGCCGGTTCGGCGCCGACCGGGAGCGGTGCGCCCGCGGCAGCCGCGCCCGAGCCCGGCCCGACCTGAGCGGTCGTCACGCGGCGCGTGCGGACCGTCGGCGCGCCGCACCGCCGTGTGCCGCACCACGCGTGCTCGCGCCGGCAATCCGGCGCTGCGCCTTCGCAGCGGCGGCGCAGCGCGCCATGATCGGCGCCGCGCATGCCCGACCTGATCGCCCGGTTGTTCGCCCGCCCCGGCCTCGACCTGCCGGTTCGCGCCGTCGCGTGCGCGCAAGTCGCGGTCGCGCGCGCGCACTGGCCGCGCCTCGAGCAGACGCTGCGCGCCGCGCACGCGGCCAGGTGCCCACGCGTCGCCCTGGAGGAAGGCCTCCTGCAGGGCATCCTGTTCTACGGCTTCCCGCGCGCGATCACGTCGTTCGCCACGCTGGCCAACGTCTGGCCGGTGCCGACTCCGCCGCGCGGGGGCGGCCTGCCGCCGGACGAACAGCCGGCCGCCGGCCGCGCGCTGTTCGCCGCGGTCTACGGCGGCAACACCGCCTCGGTCGAGGACATGCTCGCCAACCTGCACGGCGAACTGCACGACTTCGTCGTCGACATCGCGTACGGCCGGATCCTGAGCCGTCCCGCGCTCCCGCCGCGCGACCGCGAGCTGGCCGCGGTCGCCGTGCTCGCCGCGCTCGATCAGACGCCGCAGATGGTCGCGCACGGCCGCGGCGCGCTGCACTTCGGCGCGGACGAGGGAGCG
>DATGPD010000375.1:0-5877 GCA_035305285.1 Planctomycetota bacterium | reverse complement strand
GCGACCGAACTCGCGAGGACCGCGAGGCCGCGCACACAGGGCGGAGCCATGCCGGCGAAGATAGCGCGGGCGCGCTCGGGCGGTTCGGGAGCACGATGCTGCCGCGCCGCAATCGGGAGAAAGGAGGGTCCGCGCGCTCGCGACTCGCACGTCGCTTCGGGAGAGCTCACCGCACGCTCCTCGCGTCGCGGAACGTGCGCGGCGCATGGGCGGCCGGGTTCGTCTCGGCCGGAATCCGCCTGCGGCGGCGGGCTACTGACGGCGTGATCGAACGCGGCCGTGGCCTCGTTCCCCGGACGGGTTGCGCGGCGCCCGCCGCACGCCGGCAAGTGCACCCGCGACCGACGCCTCATTCCCGGCTCGTGCCGCGTGGCTCGTGCGAGCACGCGTCCACCGTGCGTCGGCGCCCGCAGTTCGAGTCGTTCCGCGCGCTGCCACACCGCGACGGCAGGCGGCTCCGCGGTTCGGTCGAGCCCGGACCACGGCCTGCTCGGGACGCTGCCTCGGGACCACGTCGACCTGCAGGACGACGAGCACGCAGTCGGCCGTCCGCCAGGCCGCGAAAGGCACGCACGGCTCGGGCGGCAGCCGGCGCGTGCGACGGCGGCACGAGCGTGCGCGCTCGGCGCGTGCAGCCGTCCGACGCCGCGCAGCGCGCGCTTCGTGTGCGCGAATCGCGTCGTCCGGTGTCCTCCCGAATCGTTGCAGGCGGCCGTCCGACCCGCGAAGATCCCCTGTTTGCCGCGCGCGACTGACCCTCAGGCCGCATGACCGAAACTCCGCCGACCAGCAAGCCGAGCTACCCGCAGATCCTTCTCGAGAAGGAGATGCAGGAGAGCTACCTCAACTACTCGATGAGCGTGATCCTGAGTCGCGCTCTGCCGGACGTTCGCGACGGGTTGAAGCCGAGTCAGCGCCGGATTCTGGTCGCGATGGACGACCTGAACCTCGGGCCGCGCGCGAAGTACCGCAAGTGCGCCAAGATCTGCGGCGACACGTCGGGCAACTACCACCCGCACGGTGAGTCGGTCATCTACCCGACCCTGGTCGGCATGGCGCAGCCGTTCACGATGCGCTACCCGCTGGTCGACAGCCAGGGCAACTTCGGCGCGATCGACGGCAGCCCGCCGGCGGCGATGCGCTACACGGAGGCGCGCATGGCGATGCCGACCGTGCACCTCCTGGAAGACCGCGACCAGGACACGGTCGACGTCCAGCCGAACTACGACGGCAAGATCCTGAACGAGCCGGTCGTCCTGCCGGGGCGTTTCCCGAACCTGCTGTGCAACGGCACGACCGGCATCGCCGTCGGGATGGCCACCTCGCTGCCGCCGCACAACCTGAAGGAGATCGCGAACGCGCTCTACAAGCTGCTCGACAATCCGGACGTCACGCTCGACGAGCTGCTGCAGGAGGTTCCGGGCCCCGATTTCCCGACCGGCGGGATCATCATGGGCCGGTCGGGCATCCGGAACGCCTACGTCACCGGGCGCGGCTCGGTGACCGTCCGCGCCAAGTACCACGTCGAGGAGAAGAACAAGCGCAAGTACATCGTGTTCACCGAGGTGCCCTACCAGGTGCGCACGGTGACGATCCTGGAGCGCATTGCGCACCTCGCCAAGACCGATCAGCTCGACACGATCGCCGACTGCAACGACGAGACCAACTCGCGCGTCGGTCTGCGCCTGGTCGTCGAGCTGAAGCGTGGCGTCGACGACGAGACCGTCACGGTCAACAACCTGTTCAAGCTGACCCCGCTGCAGACCAGGTTCTCGATCATCAACCTGGCGATCGACCGCGGGCAGCCGCGCACGTTCGGGTTCAAGGCGCTGCTGGAGGCGTACCGCGATCACCGCGTCGACGTCATCATCCGCCGCTCCCGCTTCCAGTTGCGCAAGGCCGAGGAACGCCTGCACATCCTCGAGGGCCTGCGCATCGCGGTGCAGAACATCGACGCCGTCGTCGAGATCATCAAGACGTCGGCGAACCCCGAGGACGCACGCCAGCGCCTGATCGACCGGTTCTCGCTCAGCGAGACGCAGGCGCGCGCGATCCTCGACATGCGCCTCGCCCGTCTGACCGGACTCGAGATCGAGAAGCTCGAGGCCGAGTACGAGGAGGTGAAGACCAACATCGCCTGGCTGCAGCGCGTCCTGAGCGAGCCGAAGCTGCGCTTCGACATCATCCGCAAGGAGATGGAGGAGATGGTCGCCATGTACGGCGACGAGCGGCGCACCGTGATCTCCGACGAGGAGGTCGGCGACTTCGTCGCCGAGGACCTGATCGCCGAGGAGATGATGGTGGTGACGGTCAGCCACGAGGGCTACGTCAAGCGCACCGCGCTGGACCAGTACCGCAGCCAGAACCGCGGCGGGAAGGGCGTCGCCGGCGCGGAGACCAAGGAAGGCGACTTCATCGAGCACCTGTTCGTCGCCAGCACGCACGACTACATCCTGTTCTTCAGCGACCGCGGGCGCGTGTACTGGCGCAAGGTCTACGAGCTGCCGCTGTTCGGCCGGCAGGCGAAGGGTCGCGCGCTCGCCAACGTGCTGGAGATGCAGCCCGGCGAGCGGCTCAACACCGTGCTGCGCGTCGACACCTTCGAGGGCGAGCGCTTCCTGATCACCGCGACGCGCAAGGGACTGATCAAGAAGACCGAGCTGGCGGCCTACGGCCGGCCGCGCGAGAAGGGGATCATCGCGGTCAGCCTGGAAGAGGACGACAGCCTGATCGGCGTCGGCATCTGCAAGCCGGGCGACACCATCGTGCTCGGCACCGCCAAGGGCATGGCGATCCGGTTCGCGGAGTCCGACGCGCGCGCCATGGGCCGGCAGGCGTACGGCGTGCGCGGTATCAAGCTCACCGGCGACGACCAGGTCGTCGGCATGGCGATCCCGCAGGAGGGCCACTCGATCCTCACGGTGTGCGAGAAGGGTTACGGCAAGCGCACCGCGCTGTCGGAGTACCGGCTGCAGGGACGCGGCGGTCAGGGTTTGATCGACATCAAGACCACCGAGCGCAACGGCCGGGCGGTCGGCCTGCTCGCGGTCGCCGACGGCGACGACATCATGATGATCACCCGCCTCGGGCAGATCGTGCGCACGCCGGCGAGCCAGATCAGCTTGATCGGGCGCAACACGCAGGGCGTGCGCTGCATCTCGTTCAAGACCGAGGGCGACTCGCTGGTGTCGTTCACGATGGTGCCGCGCGAAGACGCGTGACCCGGCGCGACCGCTCGCTCAGCCCGGGTGGGTGCCGCATTCTGCGCGACGACGAGCAGCGCGCGAGCCACGTCGCGTCGAGCGTCGCATGAGGACGCGGCCGCGAGCCGGCCGCGGTTCGCGCGCGAGGTCGGAATCGCCGAGCACGCCGCCGGGCCCCGCGTGCGAACCTTCGTCAGGGCCGCCGCGGCGGCCGGCCTCTTTCCCCGGAACCGGAAACGCCGGGTGCCGTCCGCGCGCCGCCTTTGCTCCCTTTCCGTTCGAAGAACATGCCCGCAAACGTGATCGCCGCATGGCCCGTCGTCCGGCGGCTCGCCCCCGCCGTCGCGGCCGCGCTCGTCGTCTCCTGCTCCGGCGTGCCCGAGCCGCTGTACCACGAGGAAGACCCGGTGCGCTCGGGGCGCTGGGTCGTGGTGCGCGCCCTGCCCGCATGGGTCGAGGCGCCGCCGGCCCGCGAAGGATGGTGGCGGGTCGTCGTGTCCGGCGCCTCCAACGACTGCGGCATCGCGGTGGCCGGCGACCGGCCGTCCCCGGCCGACGACCGGGAGCTGCGGCGGAAGATGGAGGAAGCGCTCGCGCCGGTGTGCGGCGACGTTGCGAAGCAGGTGATCGACGCCCTGTTCGCCACCGCGACCATGGTGCACCGCGCGCGCAAGTACGAGGTGCTCACCACCGAGGCCGTGCCGGGCAACACGCTGTGCACCGCATGGGCGCTGTGGGAGGCGCCGCTGGAGCCGGCCCTGGCGATTCTGCCCGCGGAGCGGCGTGCCGCGGCCGGAGACGCGCTGTCCACGCACGCCCGGCTGCGTTGAGGCAGACCAGGGGGCGATCGCGAAAGCCGTCGCGCTCGCCGCTCCGGAGCGATAGCGCCAGCCTTTGCGTGCATCCACGCTGCGCTGGCTCTCAAGGCGGGTGCGCCGAAGGCCGTTGCCCCTGCGCCGCGGCAGGTTGCGTTCGCCCGTCCGCCGTGCCGCTTCCGGGGCGCCGCGCGCAGCGCATCGCGCCGCGCGCGGCGGCCGCGCGGTTCACGTCACAGGGGGATGCGGTAGCCCACGTTCCACAGCCACAGCGCGAGGTACTTCGGCGCGGTGAGGGGATCCTGCGCCGCCCACTCCAGCGCGCCCCACGAGCCCCACTTGCTCGGCGCGCCGGTGCTGTAGTAGGCCGCGATGGGACCGCCGCCGACCGCCTCCCAGCGGTTGAGGTACGCCATGTAGAGGAAGAACATTGCCGGGTGGCGGTTGGCGGCGATGAAGAGATCGGTGAGCGTCTGGTTGTCCTGCGCGCCGCCCCAGCCGACGAGGTGCTGGCCGCCCTCGTAGCCGATCAGCGTGAGGCCGCGTGCGCGCGCGTTGCGCGCGTGCTCCGCGGTCGCCACGAACGTGCGCTCCAGGTCGACCCAGCATTCGGCGAACACCCGCTCGGTCGGCCATTGCGCGACCTGGTGCTGGGTCGCCGGGTCGCCCAGCTCGTCGCCGAAGTACGGCGCCACGGCGAGCGCCTCGGCCTCGCGCCAGGCGTCGCGCCAATCCATGATCGCGACTCCGGTCCAGGGGCCGGCGTTCTGCGCGGCGAGGACGCGGATCACCTGGTGCGTGGGTGCCAGCTCCGCGTGCGCGACGCGCATCAGCTCGATCGCACGCTGCGAGTAGAAGCGCAGCTGCGCCTCGAACGGATTGCTGCTGAGCTGCCGCCGCATGCCCTCGTCGCGGCACCATCGCGCCTGGACGAAGGCGTTGTTCCAGCACTCGTTGCTGTACTCGAGGTACACGCGCCGCCCGGGCTCGAGGCCCTGAGCGACCGTGCGCCCGAGCTGGCGTGCGTAGTCCTCGCTCGCGAGGTGCGGCAGGCAGAACCACGCGTCCGCGTCGAGCAGGTTCGCAAGCAAAATCATGTACTCGACCGCGACGCCGCGCGAGGTCGCCTGGCTGTAGTAGTCCGGCGTCGGCCGCTCGCTCCACTCGGCGATCGGCTCGCCGGTGCGCATCCAGTCCATGAAGCGCAGCAGCTTGAACCCGCGCCAGTTGGCCAGGAACTGCGGGTGGAACGGCTGGGTCTCGTACGTCGAGAGGAAGCCGGCGGGGATGACCCTGATGTTGTGCACCGGGTCGTTCGGATTGGTGCGGATGATCCGCAGCCGGATGCCGTCGCGCGGCGTGACGTCGATGTCGATCCGGTTGCGTTCGACCGCGACCGGCCGCGCGTCATCGAGCAGCTCGAGGTCGCCGTCGCCGTCCCACAGGACGATGTAACGCCCGCCCGGGTAGCGGCCGCGGATGTCCTTGAACATCAGCGTGCACACCGCCTGGCCGGGCGCGAGCCACGCCGGGTAACCGTCGGGCCGCTGCGCGATCGGCTCGCCCGTGTTCCACGGGCCGCCGACGACGCGCTGCGGTACCCACTCCGCGGCGCCCTTGAAGGCATCGACGAACACCCACTCGGGGTGGTAGTTGGTCCACCAGCTCAGGTTGACGCCGAGTTCGCCTTGTTGGGCGGCGCCCGGAGCAGCGAGCAGTGCGGACAGAACGGCGCTGAGCCACGCACGCTTCATGTTGCAGGCCATCCAGGAAGGAGTCTTTTGTCTTTGACGAGCCGCCGCCGATACGTGGACTCCCCGGTGCCATCGGCTCGAAAAAAACACGGCGCGCGTCGAGCG
>DATGPD010000374.1:0-4719 GCA_035305285.1 Planctomycetota bacterium | reverse complement strand
GACAGGTAGCCGATCGGCGCGTCGAACCACACGTAGAGCACCTTCCCCTCGGCGTCGGGCAGCGGCACCGGCACGCCCCACGGCAGGTCACGGGTGATCGCGCGCGCCGGCAGGTCGTCGAGCGCCTTGAGCACGAAGTTGCGCACGTTCACCTTCCACTGCCCGGCCTTGCTCTCGAACCAGGCCTGCAGCCACTCGTCGCGGATCCGCGGCAGGTCCAGGTACCAGTGGGTGCTCGTGCGCAGCACCGGCCGGCTGCCGTCGAGCGAGCACACCGGGTTGCGCAGGCGCTTGGCGTCGAGCCAGGAGCCGCAGCGCGGGCACTCGTCGCCGCGCGCGCGGGCGAACCCGCACACGTAGCACTCGCCCTCGATGTAGCGGTCGGGCAGGAAGCGCTGCAGCTTCTCGCTGTAGAACTGGTCCTCGGTGCGCGTGCTCAGGTAGCCGTTGGTGAGCAGGTCGGTGAAGAACTGCTGGGCCAGCGGGCGGTGGTACGGGTTGCGATGGTGCGCGGTCCCGGAGAACACGTCGAACTCGATGCCGACGCCGCGTAGCAGGCGTTCGATCTCCGCGTGCCACCGGTCGACGTAGTCCTCGTAGCGCACGCCCTCCTGCTCCGCCTTGAGGGTGATCGCCACGCCGTGCTCGTCGGTGCCGCAGACGAACTGGACCTCGTCGCCGCGCAGCCGCCGGAAGCGGACGTAGATGTCCGCCGGCAGGTAGGCGCCGACGACGTGGCCGAAATGGATCGGCCCGTTGGCGTACGGCAGCGCGCTCGTGACGATGACCTTGGTCGGCATCGGCGCATGGTAGGCGGGGGTTCGGTGCGCCCGCTACAGCGAGCCGCGGCTGCGGTCCCCGAACGGGACGCGCGCGCACCGTCCGGCGGCGCCGCGCGAACGCGACGCCGGCGCGGAGCAGTCGCGGGCGTGCGGTGCCGGCCGGGCCGTGCACCGCGCGCGCGTGGAGTAGGTTCGGTTCGGGGACTTGGGTCCCCGCCGGGAACGAGGATGAACCAGCCGAGCCCTCCTGTCTTGTCGCGCCGCTCCCACCGTGGACGCTGCCGCGCGGTCTCCGTCCTGCTGCTCGCCCTGTCCGCCTGTGGCGGCGGAGGCGGCTCGTCCGACCACGACCAGGGGCCCGCGCCGGCCGTCCTGCACGTCGGCGGCGTGCTGCGCGGGCTGAGCGGCGGGGAGGTCGTGGTCGAGATCACCGGCGGCGAGCGGCTGACCCTGACCGGCGACGGCCCGTTCGCGTTCGCGACCGGGTTCCCGCCCGGCGCACCCTACGCGGTCACCGTGGTCGCGGCGCCGGATCGCGCGATCACGACCGTGCACCGGGGCAGCGGCGTGCTGGAGCACGACGTCGACGACGTCGAGGTCGTGCTGGAGCCCGGCTTCCGCGTCGCCGGCCGCGTGACCGGGTCGCACGGCCGCGTCGTCCTGGCGCTCAACGACGCGG
Source organism: Planctomycetota bacterium (assembly GCA_035305285.1). Lineage (GTDB taxonomy): Bacteria > Planctomycetota > UBA1135 > UBA1135 > UBA2386 > DATGPD01. Next base: position 3,258 of record DATGPD010000374.1, on the reverse strand, counting down.
AACAGGTGGAAGTCGACGGCGGCGGCCCCTTCGCGTTCCGCACCCTGCTGCGCGACGGCGACGACTACGAGGTCACGGTGGTCGAGGCGCCCGACAACGAGCGTTGGTCGCTGGTGGGCGCCTCCGGCAAGGTCGAGGGCGAGGACGTCGACGGCGTGGTCGTCGACTGTGTCCGGCTGTCCACGATCGGCGGCACGGTGCGCGGCCTGCAGGGCGAACTGATCCTGGCACAGGGTGGCGAGCAGCTGCGCGTCACGGCGGACGGTCCCTTCCGCTTCCACGTGCCCGTGGTCGAGGGCGACCCGTACGCCGTGCAGGTGGTCCGCGCCCCGGCGAGCCAGCGCGTTGCCCTGCGCAACGCCGCCGGGACCGCCGCCGGCGCGGAGGTGATCGACGTGGAAGTGGAGTGCACGGCGAAGACGTGGACCTTCCCGGCCTCGCTCGACGACGCGGTCAGCATGGAGGGCGACGACGCCGATGGGCTGGGCCTCGCGTGCGCGGCCTGGGGCGACGCGATCCTCGCCTTCGAGTACGGCTCGCGCATCTTCACGAGCGAGCGCCGCCTCGGCGTCTGGCACCACCCGGTGCGCGACGTGACTCCGCCGCACAACCCCGCCGGCGGCCACTCGTTCGAGCCACAGGCGGCGTTCCTCGCCAACGGTGACGCGGTCCTGCTGTGGGCGCAGCTCGATCCGACGGTCGAGCAGATCTATGCCGCGGACCGGCGCGCCGGCGCATGGCACGATCCGACCGACCATGCCGAGTACCTGAATCCGCCTGCTGGCGACGCGCACCGGCCGAGGGTGGTGTCCGTCGGCGACGCGGTGGTCGCGGCGTGGGAGCAGTACGTCGGCGGCCAGGGGCGGATCTTCGTCGCCGAATACCGCGCCGGAACCTGGACCACACCCGCGACCCCGGACGACGGCATCAGCCCGGGCACGACGCACGCGCAGGACGTGCAGATCGCGGCATCGCCTGACGGCACGGTCCTCGTGGTCTGGTCGCTGTACGACGGCGCCAACTACCGGATCTTCAAGAGCGAGCGACGCGCCGGGACGTGGACCCACCCGGCGAGCCTCGCCGACAGCATCAGCCCGCCCGGCACGGATGCGTTCGCGCCCGCGGCGGCGTTCGACGGCGCCGGCGACGCGATCGTCGTGTGGCTGCAGAGCGACGGCACGACGCCGCAGGCGTTCAAGGCCGAGCACCGCCAGGGCGCGTGGCGCCTGCCCGCGACGCTCGCCGACCACGTGAGCCCGGCGGGCTCGGCGGTGCACGCGGTCGCGGTCGCGGCGGCGGAAAACGGCGACGCGGTGATCGTGTGGCGCCAGGACCTCGACGGCGGCGCGACCGGCCTGCTGTGCAGTGAGCGGCGCGCGGGGGAGTGGCACCATCCCGCGGGCGTGCAGGAGGCGTTCTCGGTCGGCAGCACGCTGCGCGACTTCGCGCTCGCCGTCGACCGCGAGGGCAACACGGTCGTCGCCTACGCGGCCGCCGACTCCAGCGGCCCGTTCGCGCTCTTCGTGAGCGAGTACCGCGCCGGCGCGTGGCGCCACCCGGCGAGCTTCGCCGAGCGCGTGAGTCCCGTCGGCGGTGACGTCGCGCACCCGGTGCTCGCGGTCGACGGCAGCGACGACGTGGTGCTGGCCTGGCAGCAACACGACGGGGCGTGGCGGCGCGCCTTCCTGGCCGAGTACCGCTGAGCCCGCACGGGCACGGCCGACTGCCGCGGCGACCGAACGCATCGACACGACGAGCATCATGAAGTACGCGACGCGCCCTCCCCGTCCGGTGACCCGACCGCGCGCGCGCGGTGCGCTGCCGCGCCACGCGGCGGTGTTCGGCCTCGCGGCGCTTGCCGGGGCGGCGTTCGAGCTGGTGCGGCCCGAGCAGGTACCGCCGCTGCCGTCTGCGCCTTCCGCGGTCGTCGCCGAACAGGGGGCCGCGGGCAGCGCGTGGCTCGACGCCGCCGCGAGCGGCACGACGATTCCTTCCGCCCCTTCCGTTCCGCTGCCCGCGGAGGCGACCTTCGCGCGCACGGCCGCCGCCGTCGACCTTCCTGCAGCCCTCACCGTGCACGGGCCGGAGGCATGCCTGCGCCTCGTCGGGCGCGCGCTCGACGAGGCCGATGTCGGAACGGTGGCCCGGGTGTGCAGCCCGGAGCACGACGCGGTGCAGGCGGTCGCCGACGGCCGGTGCGACGCCGCGGTCGTCGCCTCGCCGTTCGAACGGCTCGGCGCGCGCGCCGACGTGCGCGAGGTCCCGCTCGCGGACTTCGTCCTCGTGCTGGTGCGGCACGAGAGCAACCCGGTCATCGACCTCGACCGCGACCGGCTCGAAGACGTCTGCCGCGGGCGGGCACGCGGCTGGAGCGACGTCGGCGGGCGCGGTACCGAACTGCGCGTCTACAGCGTGTTCGCCGGCGCCGCCGACGAGGCGCGCGCGCTCGGCTTCGGCCACGGGTTCGCGCGCGTGCACGAACGCGGCCTGTCGATCCGGCAGGTGCTCGACCGCGTCGCGCGCGACCGCGCCGGGCTCGGCGTGATCGTCGTGCGCGACGTCGACCCGGGACTGCCGTGCATCGCGATCGACGGCGTGCAGCCCAGCGCCGCGGCATTCACCGCAGGCAGCTACCGGTTCGGCCTGCGCCTGCGCATCGTCCACCGCGCCGTCCCGCGGCCGCCGGCGGCGGCGCTGCTCGCCTCGTTGACCGGCGGGCCGGGGCGGCTCGCGCTCGCGCGCTGATCGGCCGGGACGCGCCGGCCGAGACGCAGGTGCGGGCCGAGTTCGGCGCATACCATGCCGGCCAGGATGAGCGCACCGCCCGCGAGCATCGCGGGACCGATCGTCTCGCCGAACCACAACCACGAGGCCAGCGCGGCGAACACCGGCTCGCTCGCGAAGATCAGCGCGACGTGGGTCGCGGGCGTGCGGCGCTGTGCGACGGTCTGCACGAGGAACGACACCGTGGTCGCCGCGACCGCGCAGAATGCCGCCGACCAGCACAGCCGCGCGCTGGGCGCGGGCGGCCAGCCGTGCCGCAACTCGATCGCGAATGCCCAGCCGGTCGCCGCGAGCGCGGTCAGCGCGCACTGTGCGGCGGCAAAGCGCACCGGGTCGACGTCGCGCGCGAAGCGCTCGGTGAGCAGGATGTGTCCCGCGAACGCGACCGCGCAGCCCAGCACGAGGAACTCGCCGCGGCCGAACGTCAACGCCTGGCCGCCGCGCAGCTGGAAGACGGCGAGCCCGACCGTGGCG
>DATGPD010000373.1:0-4454 GCA_035305285.1 Planctomycetota bacterium | reverse complement strand
CGCTTGCCGATGTAGCACCAGGGGCATGCGATGTCGGACCAGACGTCGACGCGCAGGCGCCGGCGCGCCGGTCGGTTGGCTGCCGTGGGGTCGGGGGTCATGGGACCGGGTGTACGCCGTCGGCGCCGGAGGGCGAATGGGGGGCGGGCGGCCCGCGACGTTCGGTGTGCCCGGCGAGGAGGAAGCAGGGGCCGAGCGACGACGTGCCGCGCGGCCGCGCGCGGCATCCGCCCGGCGCGCGCCTGCCGCGTGCTGTTCCGGCGAACGGTCCGGCGGTCGGGCAAGCGAACCCACGGGTGAACCAGCACGTCGGCATGCAACCTGGCACCCTCCCTCGAGCCCCGGACATCCCGCGAGCTTCCGCGCCCGGCAGCTACACTCGCGGCCGTTGCCCGCGGCATCGCTGACCAAGCGCTTCCTGATCACGCTCCTGCTCTCGGCGGCCGTCCCGCTGGTCGCGTTCGCCTGGTTCGCGATCGCCGGGATGCGCGAGCGCATGGAGCGCCGCATCGGCGACGTCTACCTCCCGCAGCTCGCGAGCGACGCGGCGATCACGCTGGCAGCCCGGCTCGAGCAGGCGCGCAAGAGCCTCGCCGTGCTGAGCACCGCCGCGGCCAACCTGCTCGCGGATCCGGCGCGCCGCGCCGAGTTCGAGGAGCAGGCGCGCCTGCTGCCCGGGGTCAACGAGGACTTCGACCTGATCCTCGTGGTCGCGGACGACGGCCGCGTGGTGCAGGCGCAGTACAACCCGCGCCTCGATCCGGCGACCCGCGCAGCGCGCGAGAAGCTCCGCCCGGAGCGGATCACGAGCCCGTGGTTCGACGCGATCCGCGCCGGGCAGAGCGAGGTGTGGCTCGACCGCCACCTGTCGCCGTTCCTGCACCGCACCGTGGAGCGCCACTCGCGCGATCCGGCCGACCACCACCTCGGCCTGGCGCTGCGCATCGAGGGGCCGGCTCCCGGCTGCCTGTTCGCCCTCGTGCGCTGGGCGCGCGTGCAGGAGCTGATCGACGCGACTGCCGGCTTCCTGCGCGATCCCGAGCAGGCCGGGCTGCCGTCGGCGCACTGCTTTCTGATCGACGAGCACGGCCTCGTGCTCGCGCACACCAACCGTGCGCGCTACGGCGAACGACTGCAGCGCCGCGAGCTGCTCGACCAGATGTACAGCGGAGACCGGGTGCTCGTGGCGTTCGTCGACTCGGACGGTGAGGCGCGCCGCGGCGGCGCGGTGCGCATCGACGGCCTGCCTTCTCCCCTGCGCTGGTGGCTCGGTCTGCACGTGCGCGAGAACCAGTTGTTCTCGACGAGCCGCGACTACGCGCGCGTGTTGACCATCACCATCGCCGCGCTCGTCGCTTTCCTCGCGGTCTGGTCGGTCATCGCGTCGCGCGCGATCAGCCGGCCGGTGCGCGATCTGGCCGAGGCGACGCGCCGTCTGGCCGCGGGCGACCTCGACGCGCGCGTCGCGAGCGAAGGCCCCGCCGAGCTGGGCGAACTGTCGCGCGCGTTCAACCAGATGGCGTCCGACCTGCAGCGCAGCCGCGAGCAGTTGCGTGCCGCGGAACGCCAGGCGGCGTGGGCCGAGATGGCGCGGCAGGTCGCACACGAGATCAAGAACCCGCTGACTCCGATGCGGATGAGCGCGCAGCTCCTGCAGCGCGCGCGGCAGGCCGGCGACCCGCGCGTGCCGGAGCTGTCCGACCGCCTCGCGCGCACGGTGCTGGAGCAGACCGACGTGCTCGCGCGCATCGCGAACGACTTCCGCCAGTTCGCCGGTCCCGCGCGCCGGACGCGAGAACGCGTCCCGATCGACGCGCTGCTCGCCGACCTCGACGCGTTCTTCGCCGACCTCGCCGAGGTGCGCGGTGTCGCGCTCTCGATCCAGCGCCCGCCGTCGTCGCTCGCGGTCGAAGGCGACCGTCAGGAGCTCGGTCGCGTGCTGGTGAACCTCGTGCAGAACGCGATCGACGCGGGCGCGCGCGGGATCGACGTGCGCGCCGACGGCGAGGACGGCGCGGTATCGCTCACCGTGGTGGACGACGGCGCCGGCATGCCGGCCGAGACCCAGGGACGGCTGTTCGAGCCGTACTTCACGACCAAGACGTCGGGCACCGGGCTCGGCCTCGCGATCTGCCGGCGCATCGTGGAAGCGCATGGCGGCGAGATCACGCTGCAGTCGTCGCGACCGGGCGCGACCGTGTTCCGCATCCGGCTGCCGCGGGCCGAGGGCATGGCCGCCGCGGGCGCGGGCTGATCCGGCTGGCAGGAGAGGAGCGGGTCGGAACCGCGGCACGTTCCCGATGGGACCGCGGGACACGCCAGGCTCGGCGTGCGGCGGTCGTGGTCCTGCGCGCCCCGGACGCAGGGGAACCTCCCGCGGCCGAGGACGGGCGCATTCGCGCTCGGGCGACGATCGCCTCCCGCCACGCGGAGGTACGGTCCTCGGCGTGGTCGCACGGCTGCCGGTCGCGCGGCCGCGGCCCCGCACCGCGCGCTGCCCCGTGCTGCCATTGCGCCCGCATCCGTGCTCGCCGCGCCGATACGATCACCCTCCGTGTCCCCGGCCCATGCCGCGGCGCCAAGTCGCCCCGCTCTGCCGATGCCGTCGCCCAAGGCCGCCCCCCTCCTGGTCTCGCTCGCGGTCGCCGCGATCCTCGCCCTCCTCTGGCTCTTCCTCGGTGGCGACCCGACGCCAGCCGACGGCGCGGCCGACTCCGAGGCGAGCGCGAGCACTTCCGCTGCCACCCTGAGCGTCGAGTCGTCGACCGCGGCCGAGCTGACTGCCGGATCGGCCGAGCCCACGGTGCGCGCCGCGGTCGCGGGCGCCGGCGCGGGAAGCGCGACCATCCGCGGCCGCGTGCTCGACGGCTGGTCGCTCCAGCCGCTCGCCGGCGTCGAGGTCCTCGCGGTGACGACGCTGCCCAACTTCGAGCGCCTGGAGACCCACCTGCGCAGCACGATGATGGGCTTGTGGAAGCCCGATCCCGCGCCGCCGCGCGTGCTCGGGAGCACGATGAGCGGTGCGGACGGCAGCTTCGAGCTGCGCGGCCTGCCGAGCGGCCGCGTGTTCCTCGACGGGCGCTCCGAGCGGTACTTCGTGCGCACGCCTGCGCTGGTCCGCCTCGCCGGCGACGAGACGCGCGAGGGCATCGAGCTGCTGTGCTTCCCGGGCGGGCGGGTGCGCGGACGCGTGTTCGGCCCCGAAGGCACGCCGGTCGCGGGCGCGACGGTCAGCGTGCGTCCGGGACCGAACGCGTTCCTCGGCCAGATCACGAGCCGCAACTACCGCTGGCTCGAGGGTACGACGGACGCGTCAGGCTACTTCGACCTGCACGGCGTGCCCGAGGGGCACGGTTACACGGTGTCCGCGGTCGGCCCGGCGATGGCGCTCGTCGAAGTGCACGGCGTGTCGGTCGAGATCGGACAGGCGACCAACGTCGACCTGCACGCGGTCGCGGGCGGCACCCTGCTCGGCAAGGTGGTCGACGCGCACGGCAATCCGGTCGAAGGCGCCGAGGTCGCCACCGTCTACCTCGACCTGAGCCGCGCGCTGTTCAGCGGTGCAGGGCGCGCGCCGGTGCGCACCGACGCGGACGGGCAGTTCGTCCTGCACCACGTCGCGCCCGGCCCGCTCGCGTTGATGGCCGCCAAGGACGGCCTCGGGCCGTCGCAGATCGAGCAGTTGGAGGTCGTCGACGGCGGCGTCTACGACGACTTCCTGCTGGAGCTGGGCGGCGGGGCGACCGTCACCGGCATCGTGGTCGACGACCGCGAGCAGCCGCTCGCCGACGCGCTCGTGGAGATCGTGCCCATGGAGCGCCCGCAGGATCCCGACGTGGTGAAGACGGTCCTGCGCCTGCGCGAGGTGACCGCGCGCACCGGCAGGGACGGGCGCTTCACCGTCGCGGGCGTCGCCGGCGACCGGATCCTCGTCCAGGCGAGCAAGCCCGGCTACGTCACCCGCGTCCAGTTCGGCGTGCGGCCGAGCGCCCAGTTGCGGCTCGCTCTGGAGCGCGGGGCCACGGTGCGCGGCCGGGTCGTGGGCGACGACGGCAAGCCGATCGCGCGCTTCCGCGTCGAGACGACCTCGCGCGAAGGCGGCAGCGACGCGGAGCCCGAAGAGCGTCGCGCGCGCCGCTCGATGCAGGGGATCGCGATGGGCCGGCAGCCGCGCGAGGCCTCGCTGCGCCTGCGCGCGGGCAGCAAGATCAGCGAGCGCCGACCCGGCGACGAGTGGCAGGAGCTGCACGACGCCGAGGGGCGGTTCGAGCTGTCCGGCCTGCCGCCCGGCAAGATCCGCGTGCGCGTGCGCGCGGACGGCTGGCTCGATCCGCAAGCGCGGGAAGTGACCCTCGCCGCCGGCGAGACGAGCGACGAACTCGTGTTCCAGCTCGCGCCGGGGCTCTCGGTGCGCGGCGTCGTCGTCGACGCGGTGACCAACCGGCCGGTGCCCG
>DATGPD010000372.1:0-2260 GCA_035305285.1 Planctomycetota bacterium | reverse complement strand
GCAGGGCGGACCGGCTCGCCGCGTCGGCCTTGCCGGCGGCGACCGCCTCGAACGCGGCCGCGAGGCCCCGGGCCGCCGCACGCAGCGGGTCGTCGGCGGCGAGGACGGTGCTCGCGAGGATCGGCTGCAGATCGCGCAGCTCGGCGGCGAGCGCGGCGGCCGTCGCGGATCGTTCGGCCTCGGGCGCGTCACGCCACTGCAGCAGGAGGTCGTCGAGGTTGCCTTCGGCGCGAGTGAGCTGCAGCGCGGCGCGCTGCCACTCGTCGCCCGCCTCCGGAAACCGCGCCGCGGCGATCGCGAGCAGTTCGTGCGCCTCGCGGTGCAGGCGCTGGTTCGCGAGGTCCGCGATGCGCGCGCGGTAGGCGGCGGCGAGCAGCGCGTCCGACTCGGGACCCGGCGCGCGCTTGGCGAGTTCCTTCGCCTCCTTGAGCGCGGCCATGCTCCGGCCGGCGGCCAGCCGCTCGCGCACCGATGCCGCGAGATCCTCGGTCCCTGGCCGTCGCGTGCGCTTGCTCACCGCGGCGCTTGTAGCGCGCCGCACTGCGGGCGACCAGCGCGTCGCGCGTCCGCACCGCAGCCGGCGAGAACACGGCGGTGGCGGCCGACGCGGCCCCGGCGTGCGCCCTGCGGGAGCGTTCCGAGCGCGCGGAAGCCCGGGTCGTGCCACGGGTCCGCGGGCCGCAACGCCAGTCGGGGCGGCCTCCTGCAGCACGCCCGCCCGGCACGGCGCATCGCGATGCGCGGCCGGACGGGCAACCGCGTTCACGTGCTCCGGCGGCGGAACACGAGCGCCGCGACCGTGCCGCACAGGCCGCCGGCCAGAACGTTCAGCACGGGCCAGAGCGCGAGCTGCGGCACGCTCAGCCAGAAGGCCTTCTCCATCGGGTCGGCCACCGCAAGGTCGTGCGGTCCGAGCTTCTCGTAATGCGTCCCCCACTGTCGGTGGCAGGCGACGTAGGTGACCACCACGACCGGGATCCGGGCGAGCAGCGCATAGGAGAAGTTCGCGAGCCACAGCCGCGGCCACGCGAAGCACGCGACCAGCGCGGCGACCACGGCACCCGGAATCGAGAACAGCAGCAGGTCCTTGAGGCCTTCGAGGGTGCTGGAGTCGGCGCCGGAGACCGCGCGCACCCCGGCCACGGTCGCCACGAGGATCGCGATCGCGATCAGGTGCAGGACGAGCGCGCGGGCACGGGAGCGCGGTGCCGCACCGCCGCGAGCGAGGCGCGCGCCGAACCAGAACCCGAACACGAACATCAGCCAGGTGATGCCGACGACCGACCCGGCACCGCCGGGCGCCGTCGAGAACCAGCGGGCGTCGAGCCCGCGCAGCTCCCCCCACAGGCGCACGAGAGTGACCGCGAGGGTCACGATGCCGGCGATCAGCACGGGTCTGCCCATCGCCGGAGACTTGCCGCTCATCCCGGGAACGAGAGCGGCCGGCCGACGCGAATCAATCGCCCGCGCGCACGGGGCCCGCGCCGCCGCCCGACGCGGCGAGGTCGCGGCAGATCGCCCGGACGATCCCGGGTCCCTCGTACACGAAGCCGGTCCACACCTGCACGAGCGCGGCGCCAGCGGCGAACTTCTCGCGCGCGCCGGCCGCGTCGAACACGCCGCCCGAGGCGATGATCGGGATCCGCCCCCGCGTCGCGCGGTGCAGGTGGCGCACCACCTCGGTCGAGCGGGCGCGCAGCGGCGCGCCCGACAACCCGCCGGCGCCCGCGGCGGCGATCGCCGCCGGATCGCTGCGCAGCCCGTCGCGCGCGATCGTCGTGTTGGTCGCGACGATGCCCGCGATGCCGACCTGCTGCACGATCGCGACCACGTCGTCGAGCTGCGCGGGCTCGAGGTCCGGCGCGATCTTCAGCAGGATCGGTTTCGGCTTCGGGCGCGCGGCGTTGTCCTCCTGCAGCGCCTGCAGGAGCGCGGCGAGCGGCTCACGGTCCTGCAGCGCGCGCAGCCCCGGCGTGTTCGGGCTGCTCACGTTGACCACGAAGTAGTCGACGACGTCGAACAGCGCGCGGAAGCACGTGAGGTAGTCGTCGACCGCGCGCTCGTTCGGCGTGTCCTTGTTCTTGCCGATGTTGCCACCGACCACGATGCGACTCGTGCGTCGGCGCAGGCGCTCGGCCGCCGCATGCACGCCGCCGTTGTTGAACCCCATGCGGTTCACCAGCGCGCGGTCGCGCGGCAGGCGGAACAGGCGCGGCGGCGGGTTGCCCGCCTGTGGCTGCGGCGTGAGCGTGCCGACCTC
>DATGPD010000371.1:0-3817 GCA_035305285.1 Planctomycetota bacterium | reverse complement strand
ATGGGCAGCGGCCGCGCGGCGACGGTCGCCGTCGCGCAGGCGCGCAGGTCGGACTCGCGCGGGTCCGCGAAGTGCACCGCGAAGCGCTGCACCTCGGCGCCGTCGCGCTGCAGCACGTGCAGCCCGGGCCGCTCGGGATGGAAGGTCACGACCTGCACGCCGGCCCCCGGCAGCGCCGCGCCGGCGGGGTCGACCAGGCGCAGCGTGCCGGTCGCGTCCGCGCGTTCGCGCCACACGATCGGCTCGCCGAGCCGCACGTTGACCCGCTCCGGGCCGGGAAGGCGCGCGCGCGCCTCGGCGACGAGGTTGGTGATCAGGATCGGCCAGTCGGGCGACGTGCTGAGGTTGCTGCGCGCCGGGTCGAGCGCGAGCGACACGCGGAGCCGCTCGCCGAGCACTTCCTCGCCGAGCAGCGCGCGATCCCCCGCGAACGCGAGCCCGCGTCCCACGGCGACCACGCCCGCGGTCCACACCACGCCCTCGAGCGTGATCCCGTCCAGCAGCCGGTGCCGGCGTTCGAGCAGGAACGGCCCGAGCCACGACTCGACCGGCTCCTCGCCGGGCACGACCACGCACTGGACGAGGAAGCCGCCCTGGCCCGGCGCGGCGGTGATCTCGAGGTCCGGCTCGCCGGGCCGCAGCTCGACCGCCGACCCGAGCGCGCGCAACGCGTGGCCGAGCTGGAGCGCGTCGGCGGTCTCCGCCGGCAGGCGCACGGCGACGCCGACGGTGCGCCGCGGTTCGGGCAGCAGGGTGACGCGGTCGTCGAGCGCGAGCGCATCTCCGCCGAGCGCGACCTCGACCGCGCCGAGCCCTTCCGGCAGGTCGAACTCGTAGCGCGCGATCCGCCCGACCTCGAGCTGCAACCCGGCCTCGATCCCGGGGAACGCGGCGCTGCCGTCGAGCGCGCGCACGGTGAGCCTGGCCGTCATCGGTCCGGCGGCGAATGCGGCCGCGTCGATCCACAGCCGTTCGCCGCCTTCGCGCGGCACGCGCTGCGCACGCACGATGGCCGCGTTGTCAGCGGGCTCGCCCACCGCGCGCACGCCCACCCCGGCCGGCACGTCGACCGGCGCATCGGTGACGAACAGCACGGTCGCGTCGCGCCCGGCGACCTCGCCGGCCAGCGCGAGCGCCGGCGCGAACTCGTGGTGCGCGGCCGTTGGGTCCCACGCGGCCAGCGCGTCCGCGGCCGCCGCGGCCGGTGCCGCAGGCCCGCACAGCACGCGCGGGCGCGGCCCGGTGGCGATCAGCGTGACCCGCGCGTCGCGCCCGGCTTCGGCGAGCGCGACCTCCACCACGGCGCGCGCGCGTGCCGCTGCGCTCTCTCCTCCGCGTCCGACCGTGGCCATCGACGCCGAGTCGTCGAGCACCGCGACGACGTGCTGCGGCGCGCTCCACGCCGAGACGCGCGGCCCGGCGAGCCACAGCGCGAGTGCGGTCGCGGCGGCGATCTCGACCAGGAGGGACGCCGACCGGCGCAGCGGCGTGCGCGCGCGACCGGCGGTCTGCTCGTGCACGCCGGGCGCGTACAGGAACAACGCCGCCACGCGGCGCGGCCGGTAACGGCGGTGGAAGAGGTGCAGTGCGACGACCGCCGGCACGGCGAGCAGCGCGAACAGGGCGAGCGGCGCCGCGAAGCTCATGCGACGGTGACGATCCCGGCCGGCAGCAGCGCGCTCCGGCACATCGCATCGAGCGGCGCGGCGCACACCGTCGCGTGCCGCGCGGCCGTGCGCCGCGCGGCGGCCGCAACGCCGGCGATCAGGCGGTCGAGCCGCTCGCGGTAGCGCGCGACCGCCGGAGCATCGAGCACGATCTCGAGGCGTGCACCCGTTTCACAGTCGATCAGCGCGACCGGTCCGTCGGGCTCCGGCTGCAGCTCGGCCGGGTCGAGCAGCTGCACGACGACGAGCAGCGCCGCGCCCGCCGCGAGCCGCGCGAGCAGGGGGCCGGGATCGTCGGGCACGAGCAGGTCGGAGACCAGCACGCGGACTCCGCCGCGCCGCAGGCCCACCGGCGCGCCGGGACCGGCGATCTCGTACACCCGTGCGCGCGCGCCGCCGCGCTCACCCCACCAGACGAACGCCGCGCGCAGGTCGGCGGCGGCCGCAGCCTTCACCTCGGTGACCGCCATCGAGGGCGAGACGTCGACGATCACGTCGAGGACCGGCGCGACCTCCTCGCGGAACAGGCGCACGCGCAGCTGGTCACTGCGCGCGTAGGCGCGCCAGTCGACGGCGCGCAGGTCGTCGCCCGGCACGTACTCGCGCGAGTCGAGGAACTCGAGCGATGCGCCCGTGCCCCGGCCGAGGCGCGTGCCCGAGATCCCGACCAGGGGCTGGGACGGCCACGCGAGCTGCCACGAGGCGGCCGCGGGTTCAGCGGGCGCGCGCACGCGAAGCCTCCAGCACCTCGCGCACGCCGGCGAACATGCCGGGCAGGCGCAGCAGCAGCAGGACGCCGCCAAGCACGTACAGGGCCGCCAGCACCCTCGGTTCGCCGAAGCTCCCGGAGTCGTTCATCGTGAAGAACGGGTTCAGCAGATGCAGCCAGCTCCAGTGCTCCACCTCGCCGAACCGGGCGAGGTCGACGACCATCGGCACGGCGCAGACCACCGCGAACAGGAACAGGAGGCCGACCAACGCGTGGATACGCGGCCGCTGTCCGGGCCGGTTGCCGCGCAGCATGCGCAGGACGCAGCCCCAGATCAGCACGTACGCGCAGGCGAACAGGACGAGCCGTTCCATCCACGCCACGGTCGAGCGCGGGCTCGCCCCCGCGCATACCCACGCGGCGAGCCCCGGCACTCCGAGCAGCAGGACGAGGAACCACATCGCCCGGTCGCTGCCCGGCAGGAACGGCACGGAGAGCGCGGCGAGCAGCCGGTTCTTCGGCACCAGAGTGCGGACACGCGGTGACAGCGTCCGGTTCTCGGTCAGCCCGGCGAGCAGGAACGGGATGCCGCCGAGCGCGCAGGCCAGCGTCCACACGAGCGAGAACCCCTGCAGCTCGCCCGGGAGCCTCGCCATCCACGCCGCCAGACCGTACGCCAGGCCGGTGAGCGCGAACGGGAACACGCGGAACGGCGTCGACCGGTTCTCGTGCGGGTGGGTCAGCACCGCGGCGGCCACCATGTTCATCAACACGATCCCGGCGACGATCGCGATGCCGGTGACGACCAGTCCCTGCTGGTCGGCGGGCGTGCGCAGCCGGACGACGTCGCGCACGATGCCCCACACCGACCCCATGAGGCCGATGGTCAGCGCGGCGAGCGCCGCCGACACCCCGGCGCGCGCGACGTGCTGCAGCGGCTTGATCAGGGTCACCGCCCCCATCGCCATCCCGACCGCCGCGGCGGCGAGGCCGAACAGGAAGGCGAACGACAGGCAGATCGCGATGGTCGCGACGTCGATCCCGCGCAGCAGGTAGCAGACCGCGAGCAACGGCGCGAACATCGCCATAAACACCATGCCGAGCAGCGCCGAGGCGAGCAGCTTGCCGCGCACGATGCGCCGCGGTGTCAGCTCGGACATGAGGAGCTGGTCGATCGCGCCCTCGCGCAGTTCGTGCTGCATCGAGTTGAACGCCTGCATCGGCAGGACCATGGTCATCACCGGCAAGAGGACCATGAGGGTCGGGATGAACACGCCGCGCCCGCTCTCCAGCTCGCGATCGACGCGCAACGCGATCATCAGTCCGATGAAGAACACGGTGGCGAGCGCGAGCGCGACCACGCCGAGGAACGACTTGGCGTTCAACGCCTGCTGCAGCTCGCGCAGGAAGATCGGATTGACCCGGTCGGCACAGCGCTCGG
>DATGPD010000370.1:0-4348 GCA_035305285.1 Planctomycetota bacterium | reverse complement strand
TCAGGTCGGCGAGCAGCATCCCGGCGATCGTGCCGTGCGTCATGCCGTTGCCGGCGTCGCCGGTTGCGATGAGCACGTGGTCGTGCGCGCCGGGATTCCGGCCGACGAAGGCGATGCCGTCCATCGGCTCCAGCACCTGTCCCGACCAGGCGCGGACCCGCGGGCCGCGCACGGGGAAGCGCGCGCGGCCCCACTCCTCGAGGCGCGCGTAGCGCGCGTCCGCGTCGTCGGCCTGCCCGGTCTTGTGGTCTTCACCGCCGACGAGGATCAGGTCGTGCCCGCCGGCCTCCGCCGAGTCGACGTCGAGCCGCCGCACGTAGTGGTAGGGGTCGGCGGTGTCCCAGAAGAGCGCACGCGGGACCGCGTCGCGCTCCACCGGCAGGAGCACCACGTAGGTCCGGTAGGGAGCCAGCTTGGTGTGCATCTTCACCACGTCATTCACCGGCGAGTTGGTCGCCACGACCAGCCAGGGTGCCGACACCTTCGGGCCCGCCTCGGTGGCGACCGTCGCCAGCGGGCCGACCTCGAACGCCGCGGCGCGGGTCGCGCAGTGGATGCGCCCGCCCCGGGCGACGAGGTCGCGCGCCAGCGCGCTCACGTAACGCAGCGGGTGGAACTGGGCCTGGTCGGGGAAACGCAGCGCCGGCCCGCGCGAGATGGTCGAGAGCGGCGCGGACGCGTGCAGCTCGACACCGGGGATGCCGGCGCGGTGCACGGCCTCCAGCTCGCGTTCCAGTTCGTCGCGTGGCCCGTCGGGTGGCGCGAACAGCCAGCCGTCGCGCCGCGAGAAGTCGCACGCGATGCGCTCGGCGGCCACGGTCTGCTCGATGAAGTCGACCGCTGCCATGTGGCTGCTGGCGATGGTCCGCGCGCCCTCCTCGCCGTGCAGTTGTGCCAGCTCGTAGTAGCGGGTGCCGAGCACCGGCGACAGGTGCGCGGTGGTACGCCCCGTCTCGCCGCCGCCGATCGGCCCGTCGTCGAGCACGACGACGCGGCGTCCTTCGCGCGCGAGCAGGAACGCCGTCGTGAGGCCCGCGATCCCCGCGCCCACGACGCACACGTCCGCTTCGACGTCGTGCGCGAGCGGCGCGTACCGGGGCAGTTCGGTGGTCGCCGGCCACGGGCCGGTCGAAGCTTGGTCGGTCATGCCGCTCCGGTTGCGACTGACGTACCGCCGACGGGGACTCGGACCGGGCACGCAGGGCAGGGATTGCACCGGCGGAACGCCGTTCCGCGCACGGCACGCGCGTGCGCGCGGCCGTGCGCCCGTCCGGGTGTGGCGCGACCCTTGCTGTCCGCCGGGCGCCCCCGCGGCAGCGACCCATGGCTGACTACGAACGGTTCTCCCCGACGGAACGTCTCGCAGAGTCCGTCGCCGACGGACACACGCACGAACGGAGCGAGCACGGGCGCGAGACGCCCCCGCCCCGGCGGTGTCGAAGTCGTCGAACCACGGGCAGCGTTGCATAATGCGGCCCATGACCGAGACCGTGGGATCCCTCGCGGCGATGGTCGGCGGCCGCCTGTATGGCGACCCGACACGCCGGATCGTGGGAGTCGGCGACCTGCGGGTCGCCGGTCACGACCGCGTCGGCTTCCTGCGCGACCCGCGGCTCCTCGAACGGGCGAAGACGACGCGCATCGGCGCGTTGGTCGTCGCCGAGCCCATCGAGACGCCGGCGTCCCAGATCGTGGTCGACAACGTCGACGTCGCCTTCGCCCGGATCGCCCAGCAGTTCCACCCCACGCCGCGCGCGGTGGAGCACTCCGTCCATCCCGCGGCCACGGTCCATTCCGAGGCGACGCTGGAGGCGCCGGTCCAGATCGACGCCCACGCGGTCGTGGGCGCCGGCGCCTTCGTCGGGTCCGGCACGGTGATCGGGGCGGGTGCGGTCATCGGCAGCGGCTGCCAGGTCGGACGCGACTGCGTGATCCATCCGCGCGCCGTGCTCTACCCGGGCGTCACGCTGGGCGACCGCGTGATCCTGCACTCCGGCGCGGTCATCGGGTCGGACGGCTTCGGCTACGCCCGGGAGCGCGACGGCAGTTGGGTGAAGTGGCCGCAGGTCGGCACGGTCGTCATCGAGTCCGACGTCGAGATCGGCGCGAACACCACGGTCGATCGCGCGGCGTTCGGCGCCACGCGCATCGGCCGCGGCACCAAGCTCGACAACCTGATCCACGTCGGCCACAACTGCGTGCTCGGCGAGCACGTGGCGATGGCGGGGTTGTCGGCGCTCTCGGGCAGCGTCACCCTCGGCGACCGCGTGGTCGTCGCCGGGCACACGGTCTTCGGCGGCCACCTGTCGGTGGCCGCCGACACCCGGATCGGCGGCGCGTCCGTCCTGCACGACTCGATCGAGTGGTCGGGCGACTACATGGGCTTTCCGCTGATGGAGAAGGCGCGCTGGTTCCGCACGCTGCGTGAGCTGTCCCGCCTCGTGCCCCGCTACCGCGAGGAGCGCGACCACCGGCGGAACGGGCCCGCAGCCGACGACCCCGCGTCGGCGAACGCCTCCGCCAAGCCGTGAGCGACCGCCGACGCGGCGCGCTCAGCGCCATGCCTCGCACAGGCGGTGCAGGAAGGCGCGCACCGCGACCGGCGTCGGCAGGGTGAACCGCGCGTTCTGTGCGCGGCGGTTGCCGACCTGCACGGTGAACGCCTCGGGCGGGACCGCGCGGAACAGGTCGTCGTCGGTCTGGTCGTCGCCGAGGACCACGACCAGTGTGTCCGGCGGCAGCTCGGCGAGCATCTGGCGGGCGTAGGTGCCCTTGTTGACGCCGGCGGCACGCACTTCGATCACGGCGCGCCCGTGCAGGATCTCCGCGGGCTCGTTGGCCAGCATCTGCTCCAGGTTGGCCTGCAGCTCGCGCGCGCGCCACGTGCCGTATTCGAGGTCGGCCATGCGGTAGTGCCAGGCGATCGACGTCGCCTTCTCCTCGAGGAACGTGTGCGGTACGTCCTCGATGACGCGCAGGAGCACCTCGCGGACACGCTCGAGCCACGACAGGTCGACGAGCTCGCGCTGGGTCCACTGCCCGTCGGGCGTCCGCCAGGTGTGCCCGTGCTCGGCGCACAGGTACAGGGGCAGGTCGCCCAGCCAGGTCTCCAGCGTGCGCCGGTCCCGGCCGCTGACCAGGTGCACCTGGCAGCGCGGCAGGGCGGCGAGCGCGGCGAGCAACGCGCGCAGCTCCTCGGTCGGCCGCGCCGACTCGGGCCGCTGGGCGATCTCGCGGATCGTGCCGTCGTAGTCGACGAACACGCAGCGCGCCGGCGCCGAACGACCGAGGCGCGTGAGTTCGGCGAGCACCGCGTCGTCGACCGGTTCGCCGCGCTCGGCGCGTCGACGGTTGGCCGCGTCGCGCAGGGCGGCGAGACAGCGCTCGGCCCAGAGCTGGCACGGCATCTCCTCGACCCGGCGCTGCATCGCAGCCATGCGCGCGCGCTTCTCGTCGGCGGGCAGCGCGAGCGCTTCGCCGAGCGCGTTCGCGGTCCGCTCGATGTCCCACGGATTCACCAGGATCGCGCCGGACAGCACGTGGGCGGCGCCGGCGAACTCGCTGAGCAGCAACGCGCCGTGCAGGTCGCGCTGGCAGAGCACGTACTCCTGCGCGACCAGGTTCATGCCGTCGCGCATCGGAGTGACCATCGCGACGTCGGCGAAGCGGTACAGCGCGGTCAGCTCGTGCGGCGTGAGCGCGCGGTGCATGTACTGCACCGGTACGACCCCGGGGCGACCGAACTTGCCGTTGATCTCGGCGATCCGCTGCTCGATGCGGCTCTTGAGCTGCATGTAGTCGCCGTGTCCGAGGCGCGACGGCACGAGTACCTGCAACATGGCGACGTGGTCGACCCGGCTCGGGTCCTGCGCCAGGAAACGCTCGAACGCGTCGAGCTTGAGCGGCACGCCCTTGCTGTAGTCGAGCCGCTCGACTCCGAGGACCAGCTTGGTGCCGCGGTAACGGTCGCGCAGCTCGGCGAGCTGCGCGTCGGTCTGCGGCTCGGCGAGCAGGGCGGTGAACCGCGGCACGTCGACGCCGATCGGATGGACGCCGAGCCCCACCCGCCGGCCGTCGTGCTCGATCGCGTCCGGCTCGGAACGCAGGCCGAGGATGCGCAGGCACGACCGGCGGAAATGCAGGACGTAGTCGTTGGTGTGGAACGCGACGTGGTCGGCGCCGAGGACCCCGGTGAGGACGTCCTCGCGCTTGGGCAGGAGGCGGTAGATCTCCGATGACGGGAACGGCGTGTGCAGGAAGAACCCGATCGTCAGGTCCGCGCTGCGCGCGCGCAGCATCGCGGGCAGGAGCATGAGGTGGAAGTCGTGCACCCACACCGTCGCCGCAC
>DATGPD010000369.1:0-5623 GCA_035305285.1 Planctomycetota bacterium | reverse complement strand
CGGCGCGCGGGTCGCCGGGCGCCAGGACCGGCTGACGACGCAGTTCGGCGACCTCGCCGACCTCGCGCGCGAGGCGAGCTTCGTCGCCGAGGAGGACGGTGCCGGGCCGGTGCGCGCGCCGCACGTCGTCACGGCGCTGCGCCGGCGGGCGCAGCGGCACGACCTGGTGCGCGAACTCGCCGAGCGCGACTTCGCCGAGGGCTACCTGCTGCTGCGCACCGGCGGGCGCGCCATCGGGCAGGTCAACGGCCTGACCGTGCTCGACACCGGCAACCTCGTGTTCGGCAAGCCGTGCCGCATCTCCGCGGCCACGGGCGCGGCGGAGGGGATCGCCTCGGGGGTGATCAACATCGAGCGCGAAGCCGACCTGTCCGGCGCGCTGCACGACAAGGGCGTGCTGATCCTCGAGGGCTTCCTGCTCGACCACTTCGGCAGCGACGGGCCGATCCGGCTCAGGGCGACGATCTGCTTCGAGCAGACCTACAGCGGGGTCGACGGCGACTCGGCGTCGTCGGCCGAGCTGATCGCGCTGCTCTCCAGCCTCGCGCGCGTGCCGGTGGACCAGGGCATCGCGATCACCGGCTCGATCAACCAGAAGGGCGACATGCAGGCGGTCGGCTCGGTGAATGAGAAGATCGAGGGCTTCTTCCGCCTGTGCCGGGCGCGGCGACTCACCGGACACCAGGGTGTCGTCATCCCGCGCGCCAACGTGCCGGACCTCATGCTGGAGCCGGAGGTCGTCGAGGCCGCGCGCGCCGGCAAGTTCCACGTCTGGGCGGTCGACACGGTGACCGAGGCGCTGGAGGTGCTCACCGGGGAGCCCGCAGGCGAGGTGCTCGCGAAGTGCGGGCAGTCCCTGCAACGGTTCCGCGTCGGGCGGTGACGGTGCTTCCGGCCTGGCGGATGCCGCGTGCCGGCCACATCGGCGGCGGGGCTGCTAGGATCACCGCCCGCCGCGCCGGTGTGTTCGTTCCCGCGCGGCAGATCCTGTGATGCACCGCTTCTTTCTCCCCCTTCCCTTCATCGCGGTGGGCCTTGCGGCCCAGCCCGTTCCCCACACCACGACCATCCCCGAAGTTGCCACGGGCAGCTTCTTGGGCAGCGCCAGCTCCTTCCCCCTCGGCCGCACCGGCGGCCGTGCGCAGTACTGGTTCCGGGGTGACCAGATCCCGATCGGGATGACCGTGGTGGCCATCGGTCCGCGTCCCGCGGCCAACCAGTCGAGTACCGGCCGGAACCAGGTGCTCGAGGTGACGATGTCGAACACCTCGCTGCCGCACAGCGGGTTCACCAGCTCGTTCGCCAACAACCTGGGGCCGACGGCGACCGTGGTGTTCGCCCAGCGACAGGTCGCCATCCCCGCGTTTTCGACGCATCAGGACTTCGACGCGCCGGGCGTGTGGATCCCGCTCGACGTGCCCTTCACCATCATCGGGCCGAACCTGGTCGTGGACTTCGACCTGGGCACGGCCGTCGGCGCAGTGTCCGCGCCGTACAACGGTGACCTCGTGACCCTGTCGGGTACCGGCCGGCACTGGACCAGCGACCCGAGCTGCGGAGGGACACTCACCGCGACCTCGACGACGACCGACGTCACCTACTCGATGGCGGGCGGCACCCCGAACGCCCCCGCGTTCCTGATGCTGTCGACCACGTCGACCCACGTTTCCGGCATTCCCCTGCCGTTCCGTCTCGACGCGTTCGGCATGCCCAACTGCTTGCTCTCCGTCGATCCGCAGATCGTCATCCCCGGGACGGCGAACGCTTCGGGCAGCATGAGCATGAACTTCCCGCTGTCCGTGCCGGTGCCGGCGCAGGTGATCTACGGCCAGGCCGCGCATTCCAGCTCGGCGGTGCCGGCGGGCATCGCGACGACCAACGCGACGCGCTCGATCCTCGGCAGCGCCGGGTTCTGTGCGTACATCTACAACTTCACGGTCGACGGGCCGAACGCGCAGAACGGCCCGAACCAGTGGCAGGGCGCGATCCTGTTCCAGTGAGGACGTGACGTGCCCCGGCCGCGAGGTGCGGCGGGGCACGGAGCGTGTCCATGCGCGCCGGGGGGCGGGCGCGCTTCGCGGGTCACCCCGGACGACTTCCTCCGCGTTGCGTGCCCCGAGTCCGCTGCCGGTCGCTGCACGGGTGCCGGCGGGCGCGCCGCCAGGCGAGCACCGCAGCCGCTCTGTGCCTCAGCGAGCCTTCGTCGGCGTCTGCGCCGTGCTCTCGCGCTCCCGCAGCAGCTCCTCCGGGGTCGGGTTGGTGTACCACGGCGCGATCCACTGCAGCTCCGTGCCGCGCTGCGGCAGCAGTGCGACCGCGGCGTTCCAGGCCGTCTTGCGCGCTGCGGCGCGCAGCTCCTCGGACGCGGCGCACAGGATCTCGGCCTGCGCGCGCGCGTGCTGCCGCGCCGCCGACTCCGCCTCGCTCGCGGTCCGGATCGGGAGCCTCCGGGCGAGTGCGCGCGCGGCGGGGGAGTCCGCCTTCGCGGCCTTCGTGGTCGCGCCGTCGCGCACCAGGACGATCCCGAGCGCAAGCCGGTGCTCGCGCACCGCCATCTCGAGCAGCGCCAGCTCCTCCGGGCGCACGACGGGGCCGGGCGAGGCGAGCACGAGCACGTCCTTGCGGTCGATTCCGAACAGCACGTGCGGCTCGACGTCGAGCTCCGCGTCGACCAGCACCGCGACGACCCACCGACCGGCGCCCGGCGGGCGCGGCGGACGCGGCGGCGCGGTGCCATCGGTCCTGGCCGGCGCCGCGGCGCGCGCCGCACACGCCTGGAGCCACGCGAGCACCTCGCGCGGCGTCGGCTGGTCGGTGCGGCGGTGGAACTCGCGCGCGACCGGGTCGACGGGCCGGGCCGGCGGCGGCGAGGGCTGCTGCGCCGCTGCTGCCGCGCTCACGGCGTACAGCGCGAGCACGCGCGCCCCGAGCGGCGCGCGTGCGCGCGAAGGCCGGCGGATCGCGGGGCGACGTCGCACGATCGGTGGATCGGAGTGCCGGGGCCGGCGCCTTGAAAAACAGGGGCGCGAGATACGTCTGCTATAGTCCGGCGCCTTTGCACCGGCGCTTCCAGGTCGCGCCACCACCCCCGATGACCCACACGGCTCCCGCCCGCGCGCTGCAGCGCGTCGAAGACGTCGTCATCCGCTTCGCCGGCGACTCCGGTGACGGCATGCAGCTCACCGGCGATCAGTTCACGCGGACCACCGCGATCATGGGGAACGACATCGCGACGTTCCCCGACTTCCCCGCCGAGATCCGCGCGCCGGCCGGCACCCTTCCCGGCGTCTCCGCGTTCCAGCTCCGCTTCTCCAGCCACGACATCCACACGCCGGGGAGTGTCGCCGACGTGCTCGTGGCGATGAACCCGGCGGCGCTGAAGGTGCACATCAAGGAGCTGAAGCCGGGCGGGATCCTGATCGTCAACCCGTCGACCTTCAAGCCGACCGACCTGAAGAAGGCGAAGTGGGACAGCAACCCGCTGGAGGACGGCTCGCTGCAGCAGTTCCGGGTGATCCCGGTCGAGCTGGACCGCCTGACCAAGGAGTGCCTCGCGGGATCGGGCCTCGACAACCGGACGATCGACCGCTGCAAGAACATGTTCGCGCTGGGGATCCTCTACTGGCTCTACCATCGCGACATGGAGCCGACCCTGCGCTACATCGACGCGCGGTTCGGCAGCAAGAACCCCGCGCTCGCCGAAGCGAACAAGAAGGTGCTGCAGGCGGGCTACACGTTCGCGGAGGCGAACGACCTCTTCCAGACCGCCTACGAGGTACCGCCCGCGCCGATGGCGCCCGGCCTGTACCGCAACATCATGGGCAACCAGGCGCTGTGCCTCGGTCTGGTCGCCGCGGCCAAGAAGGCCGGCCTGCAGATGTTCGTGGGCAGCTACCCGATCACGCCGGCGAGCGACATCCTGCACCAGCTCAGCACCTACAAGCACCACGGCGTGATCACGTTCCAGGCCGAGGACGAGATCGCCGCGGTGGGCGCGGCGATCGGTGCGTCGTACGGTGGGAAGCTCGGCGTCACGTCGACCAGCGGTCCCGGCCTCGCGCTCAAGGCCGAGGCGATCGGGCTCGCGGTGATGGTCGAGCTGCCGCTGGTCGTGATCGACGTCCAGCGCGCCGGTCCGTCGACCGGCATGCCGACCAAGACCGAGCAGGCCGACCTGCTGCAGGCGATGTTCGGGCGCAACGGCGAGTGCCCGGTGGCCGTCGTCGCGGCCAGCTCGCCGGCGGATGCGTTCGAGGCCGCCTACGAGGCGGTGCGCATCGCGGTGAAGTACATGGTCCCGGTGATCCTGCTGTCCGACGGCTCGATCGCCAACGGCTCGGAGCCGTGGCTCGTGCCCGCGGAAGCCGACCTGTCGCCGATCGAGGTGCGCTTCGCGACGCCGAGCGACACGGGTGCGCGCTTCATGCCTTACGCGCGCGATCCCGAGACCCTCGCGCGCCCGTGGGCGGTGCCGGGGACGCCCGGGCTGCAGCACCGGATCGGCGGCATCGAGAAGGAAGACGTCACCGGCAACATCAGCTACGACCCGCAGAACCACGAGCACATGGTGCGCACGCGCGCGCAGAAGGTCGCCGGCATCGCCGCCGACATCCCGCCGCTGCGCGTCGAGGGGCCGCAGAACGGCGACGTGCTCGTGCTCGGCTGGGGGTGCACGCGCGGCGCGATCGTCGGCGCGGTGCGCAAGCTGCAGGAGGCGGGCCACAAGGTCGCATTCGCCACCCTGCGCCACCTGAACCCGTTCCCGGCGAACCTCGGCGACGTGCTGCGCTCGTTCAAGAAGGTGATCGTGCCGGAACTGAACCTCGGCCAGCTCACGATGCTGCTGCGCGCCCGCTACCTGGTCGACGCGCAATGCCTCAGCAAGGTGCAGGGGCGGCCGTTCACCCGTGAGGAGATCGAGGCCGCGGTGCTCGCGGCGCTCGGATCGTGACCACTGCCATGACCGCGACGCCCGTTCCGCTCACCAAGAAGGACTACAAGACCGACCAGGAGGTGCGCTGGTGCCCCGGGTGCGGGGACTACAGCATCCTCAACGCCGTCCAGGGCGCGTTCGCGACGCTGCAGAAGCAGCGCCACGAGGTCGCGATCGTCTCCGGCATCGGCTGCTCGTCGCGCTTCCCGTACTACATGGAGACCTACGGGTTCCACACCATCCACGGGCGCGCGCCGGCGATCGCGACGGGGCTGAAGGTCTCCAACCCCGACCTCGATGTGTGGGTGGTCACCGGCGACGGCGACGCGCTGTCGATCGGCGGCAACCACTTCATCCACTGCCTGCGGCGCAACGTCGGGCTCAAGATCCTGCTGTTCAACAACCGGATCTACGGCCTCACCAAGGGGCAGTACTCGCCGACCTCCGAGCAGGGCAAGGTCACCAAGTCGACGCCGTTCGGGTCGGTCGACTACCCGTTCCGTCCGATCCAGCTCGCGCTCGGTGCGGGAGCGACGTTCGTCGCGCGCAGCATCGACGTGTTCCAGGACCACCTGGAGGCGACGATCCTGCGCGCCGCCGCGCACCGCGGCACGGCGTTCATCGAGATCTACCAGAACTGCAACATCTTCAACGACGGCGCGTTCGAGCCACTGAAGGACGCCAGCACCC
>DATGPD010000368.1:0-5993 GCA_035305285.1 Planctomycetota bacterium | reverse complement strand
CGTACTTGCCGGGGACGAACGCGTGCTCCGGGTCGACTCGCAGTTCCAGGCGGGCGATCGGACCGTCGAACGACAGCCGCCAGTGGCGATAGCGGTCGGGGTGGGTGTCGAAGTCGATCATGCAGCTGCCGACGATGGCGGGCGGGGAGAGATAACGGGAGGGGTTCCCGCCGACAAGCACCATATCGCAGGTTTTGCTCCTGGTGCACGGGGCGATTCGGCACTAAATTGCATGCTCGTGCACCATCCCGTCCTCGAGCGCCTCGGCAGCGTGGTCCGCGAGCTGCGCCGCGCGCACGGCTGGACCCGGCGCGAGCTCGGGCGGAAGACCGGCATCTCCGAGCGCTTCCTCGCCGACATCGAAGCCGCGCGCGCGAACCCCTCCGTGCTGCGCCTCGTGCAACTCGCCGAGGCGCTCGGCACCAGCGTCGACGGCCTGCTCGCGCGCGCGACGCGCCCGCTCGACCGGACCGCGAGCAAGCGCATCGTCGCGCTGCTCGGCCTGCGCGGCGCCGGCAAGAGCAGCGTCGGCGCACAGCTCGCGCAGCGTCTGGAGCTGCCGTTCGTCGAACTCGACGCGCGCGTCGAGGAACGCGCCGGACAGTCGCTGCCCGACCTGTTCCAGTTGCACGGCGAGGCGCTCTACCGCCGGCTCGAACACGAAGCCTTGCGCGATCTCGTCGCCGAGGGGAAGCCGTGCGTGCTCGCGACCGGCGGCGGCATCGTCACCGCGCAGGACACCCTCGCGCTCCTGCGGCAGCACGCGTTCACCGTGTGGCTGCGCGCCCGGCCGGAGGACCACTGGACGCGCGTCGTCGCGCAGGGCGACACCCGGCCCATGGCCGACGACGACCGCGCGTTCCACAACCTGTGCGCGATCCTCGCCGAACGCGAGCCGCTCTACGGCCAGGCGGACGTCGTGGTCGACACCGTCGGCCGCGACGTCGACGCGATCGCGCGCGAGCTGGTGCTGCACTTCGCGTTCGTCGCCGCACGCCGCGCTCGCGGTGCTCTCGGCACGTGAGCACGGCACGGCGAAAACCCCGGGGGCGTACCTTGCACGCGCGCCCGTCATGGCGTTGAAGGCAGCGATGCAATCGCTGTTCGCCGGCTACCGGCGCTATCGGGAACGTCGCTGGCCCGAGCTGCGCACCCTGCACGACGAGCTGGCCACGCGCGGGCAGCGGCCGAGCACGCTGGTCATCGCCTGCTCGGACAGCCGGGTCGACCCGGCGACCATCTTCGACGCGGATCCGGGCGAGCTGTTCGTCGTGCGCAACGTCGCCAACCTCGCACCGACCTTCGAGCAGGCGGCGCACGGCTACCACGGGGTGAGCGCGGCGATCGAGTTCGCGGTCACCCGGCTCGGCGTGGAGACGATCCTCGTGCTCGGACACGCGCAATGCGGCGGCGTCGCCGCGGCACTGCGCGAGGAACCGCGCGATCCCGCCTCGTTCGTCGACCGGTGGGTCGGCCTGCTCGCGCGCGCCAAGGCGCGGATCGCCGGGCGCCCCGGCGATCCTGCGGCGCTCCTGGAGTACGAGTCGATCCGGGTCTCGCTGGAGAATCTGGCCACGTTCCCGTTCGTGCGCGCCGCGATGGAGGAACGCGGCCTGGTGCTCGCGGGCGCACGCTACGGGATCGCCGACGGCATCCTCGAACTGCTCGACCGCGCCACCGACCGGTTCGTCCCCCTCGCGTAGCCGTCGGCGCGCGGCGGCCGCGATCACCGAGGCCTGCAGCCGGCGCGTGAGCGTGGCGTCCGGTCGGCACCGCGGCCCGCGTCGACCCGGGCTCGTTCCACCATCGCCGCTCCGACGCACGTCGTCGACGAACGCGGTTCCGACCGTGCTCGCGATGCTCGTTGTTGCGAACGCAGGGCGTCTCCCACATGTTTGCCGCGCATGCGGCCATCCTGGAAGGCGCGCCTCCTCCTCGTCGCGTTCGGGCTGCTGCTGACGGTCGTGGTCGGCGAGGCCGCGGCGAGGGTGTGGGTCGCGTGGCGCTGGCCGCCCGAGCGCGTCGCGCAGATGACCACGCACTCCACCGTGCGCGGCCGGTTCGCGAGCCACAGCCATCTGCCGTTCGTGCTCAATCCGGACTTCGCGGGGCACAACCGCGCCGGCTTCCGCGGCCCTGAACTCGCCGCCGAGAAGCCTCCCGGCGTGCGGCGCGTGGCGTGCATCGGCGCGTCGACGACCTACGGGCTGTACGTCGCGCCGGAGGAGGCCTACCCCGCGCAGCTCGCCGCGCTGCTGTCCGCAGCGCACGGCCCGTGGGAAGCGATCAACGCCGGCGTGCCCGGCTGGGTCTCGGTCGAGATGCTGATCGACCTCCAGCTCCGCGTGCTGCCCATGCAGCCCGACGTGGTCGTCGTGCTCGAAGGGCGCAACGAGACCTTCCCGCAGGCCTACGAGGGCTTCCGCCCCGACTACACCCACTACCGCCGCCCGGGGTTCGCCTACGCGGTGTCGAACTACGCGCACAAGGAGGTGTTCGCCTGGTCACGCCTGGCGATGCTCGCGTGCACGCTGCGCGGCGAGCGCTTCGGCTGGTCGGAGACCGAGGAGCACCCGCTCTACGGCGGCATCTTCTGGGAGAACCGGCCGACGCTCGCGCAGGCCGAGCACAACCTCGCCCGGCCCGAGCGCAGTGCCACGTGGCGCGCCAACCTTACCGGGATCGTCGCCTTGTGCCGCGCGCGCGGCGTCGAGGTCGTGTTCTGCACGATGGCGTTCGTGCCCGACAAGCTCGCGCTCGACGAGCTGCCGCGCGAACCGGGTCTCGGCGCGGTGCTCGCCGCGCAGGTCGAACGCAACAACGCCGCGATGCGCGAGGTCGCCGCGGCGCTGGGCGTGCCGGTCGCCGAGGGCGCGCGCCTCGCCGCGCGCCCCGAGCTGTTCCACGACGACTGCCACATGAACGCCGAGGGGCACCGCGAGCGAGCGCGCATCGTGTTCGAGACGCTCGCCCCGCGGCTCGGCGGTCGGTGACGCCGACCCGCGGCGTCAGCGCACGTCGATCCGCAAACCGTCGCTGGTCTGCAGCTCGTGCGTCATCCCGACGGTGGTGAAGTAGTCGGTCACCCCCTGCGCGAACAGGTGCGTCGCAGGCAGCGGCGGTAGGGTGAAGGTGACGCTCGGGGCGGTCGAGCGCGCGATCCCGAGCACCACCACCGGATCGACCGCGAGGATGCAGCCGGGCACGAGCAGCGGGTGCGGCAGGCCCGGATCGAACGGGCGCACGCCGAGCAGCAGCGCGTGGACGAACGGAAGCGTGTTGCAGCACGTGCGCGACACGGTGAACGCCACGGTCAGCCGGCAGGTGCGCGAGTCGAACGTGCCCGAGATCGCCGAATGCTGGCCGGCGTAGGCGCAGGTCGTCGCGTAGTTGGCGAACGTGACGGTGTTGCACTGCGCGCCTGCCGCCAGCGTCAGCAGCAGCGCGGCGCTCGCCGTACGGGGGAGGTCCATGGTGCCGATCCGCAAGAGGAAGTCGTCCACGATAGCGCCTCGGCGCCGCCATCCCGCGCGCGGGCTCCAGGCAGGCGGCCACCCGGCTCGAAAAACTCGGCGGCGCCTCGCATAGTGCGGAACCCCGCGCGGCCGCGGCCGGCGCGAGCCAACCCATGTGCGGAATCATCGCTGTCCTCCTCCGGCGCGGCGACCGACGTCCGCCCGCCAGCGAGGAGCTGCGCGGGCTGCTCAGCCGCGCGCTCGCCGGTCTGCCACAGGGCGGCAGCCTCGCGGCGGTGCCTCCCGCGGCCCTCGCTCCCGCGCTGCGCACCGCCGCCGAGCGGATGCGCGACCTGGACCGTGCCCTGCTCGGCGTACCGGGCGTGGTCGCCCTGCGCGCCGACCGCGGCGCGACCGCGGCGGAGATCGACGCCGCGACGGCTGCCCTGCAGCAGCAGCTCGACGACCTCGAACGCGCGCTCGACACCGGGGTAGACGGCCTCACCGGCAAGCGCCTGGAGGAGACCAACGCCGCGCTGGTCGCGCTGAAGGACGCCACCTGGTCGGTGCGCCAGGACCGGCTGCGCGCGTTCCGCGCGGTCGACGCGCTCGCCGGCGGCGACGCGGGCGAGGCCGCGGTGCGCGTCTACCTCGCCATCCAGATGGCGCTGTCCGCGCTCGACCGGCTCGAAGTCCGCGGCCGCGACTCCGCCGGCGTCCACGTGTACGTGCGGGGCCACGGCCTCGACCTCGCGCGCGGACCGCTGCGGGACGAGGTCGCGGCGCGGGCGAAGGACCGGCTGTTCGGCAACGGCTCGGTGCGGGTCACGGACGACGGCGTGCTCAGCTTCGTCTACAAGGCGGCGGCCGAGATCGGCGAGCTGGGCGACAACACGCGCGCGATCCGCGCCGCGATCGCCGCCGACACCCTGTTGCGCCGCGCGGTCGCGTCGTCCGACGCCGAGGCGACCGTGCTCGGCCACACGCGCTGGGCGAGCGTCGGCATCATCAGCCAGGCCAACGCCCACCCGCTGAATCAGGAGGAAGTCGACGGCGAGCCGGCGCCGTACGTCGTCGCCGCGCTCAACGGCGACGTCGACAACTATGCCGACATCAAGGCCGCCGAGGCGATGCGGATCGCGCCGGAGATCACCACCGACGCCAAGGTGATCCCGGTCGCGATCGCGCGCCGGATGCGCGAGGGTCTGCGCCAGGAAGAGGCGTTCCGCGCGACGGTCGCGCGCTTCGAGGGCTCGGTCGCGATCGCGGCGAACACCGCGCGCGACCTCGACACCCTGCTGCTCGCCCTGCGCGGCAGCGGGCAGGCGCTGTACGTCGGCCTCACCGAAGACGGATTCGTGGTCGCGAGCGAGCCGTACGGCGTGGTCGAGGACTGCGCACGCTACGTGCGCATGGACGGCGAGACCCCGGGCAACCCGGCGAACCCCGAGGGCAGCCGCGGGCAGGTCGTCGTGCTGCGCCGCACCGCGGCCGGCGAACTGGCCGGCATCGAGCGCATGGCGTACGACGGCACGCCGCTGCCGGTGCGCGAGGCCGACGTGCTGCACGCCGCGATCACGACCCGCGACATCGACCGCGGCGCGTTCCCGCACTTCCTGCTCAAGGAGATCACCGAAGCGCCGCGCTCGCTGCACAAGACGCTGCGCGGCCGGATCACGGAGGTCGAGGGCCGACTGCGCGTGCGCCTCGACGACGACGCGTTGCCCGCGACGGTGCGCGATCGCCTGCGGTCGGGCGCGATCACGCGGGTCCGCCTGATCGGCCAGGGCACCGCCGCGGTCGCCGCGCAGGGCGCGGCGGTCGCCTTCGAGGGTTCCGTCGGCGGCCGGCTGGAAGTGCGCGCCATGCCGGCGACCGAGCTGTCCGGCTTCGCGATGCGCGCCGACATGAGCGACACGCTTGTCGTCGCGATCAGCCAGTCGGGCACGACGACCGACACCAACCGCACGGTCGACCTCGTGCGCCAGCGCGGCGCGGCGGTCGTCGCGATCGTCAACCGGCGCGGCAGCGACCTGTGCGACAAGGCCGACGGCGTGCTGTTCACCTCGGACGGACGCGACGTCGAGATGAGCGTCGCGTCGACCAAGGCGTTCTATGCCCAGGTCGCGGCCGGCTTCCTGCTCGCGTTCGCGGTGGCGCGCGAGGCCGGGTGCGCCGACGACCGCGCCGAACACGAGGTGCTCTCCGGTCTGCGCGCGCTGCCCGAGGCGATGCGGCAGGTGCTCGCGCGCAGCGAGCACATCGAGAAGGTCGCGCGCCGGCACGTCGGCAAGCGCCGCTACTGGGCGCTGGTCGGCAACGGGCGCAACCGGGTCGCGGCGGAGGAGGTGCGGATCAAGCTCAGCGAGCTGTGCTACAAGGCGATCCCCTGCGACGCGACCGAGGACAAGAAGCACATCGACCTGTCCTCCGAGCCGCTCGTGCTCGTGTGTGCCGCCGGCCTCAGCGGCTCGACCGCGGACGACGTCGGCAAGGAGGTCGCGATCTACCGCGCGCACCAGGGGCTGCCGATCGTGA
>DATGPD010000367.1:0-7093 GCA_035305285.1 Planctomycetota bacterium | reverse complement strand
CGCGTTGTGCGTGAACTGCCCGGGCGTGGTCGTCGTGCTCGCCGTGGTCAGCGTGGGGAAGTTGCGCGTGTCGAGGATGCGCACGTTCCCGTTGTTGATCTGCGCGAGGTAGGTGTACCCGCCGTACGGGTAGCAGTCGTGCACGTAGGCCGAGCGGTAGGTCGTGAGCACCGGCGGCGCCGTCAGGCTCGCGGTGAGGTCGTAGATCGTGCATCCGCCGCCCGGGTTGCTGCCGCCGTTGGCCCACAGCCGCCCGTTGTCCCTGTCGATCGACAGCGTGTGCGAACGCTGGCCGAAGGTCGCCGCGAGCACCGGCGACCCGGTCGCCAGGCTCACTGCCTGCAGCTGCTGATGCTCGGAGCTGATGTAGACGTGGTCGCCGTAGCTGTTCGCCTCGCGCCAGAAGTACGGCTGGCTGCCGCTGCCCGCGCCGGAGATCTCTCCCAGCTCGACCGGCGCGGACGGATTCGTGCAGTCGTAGAAGATCGTGCCGAAGCGCGCCGGGACGACGCCGATCTCGCGGCCGTTGACCACCAGGCCCCACACGCCGGCGTAGTTGTTGGTCGGCGAGGTCGCGCCCGGGTACTTGTCCATGCGGGCGAGCAGGCGGCAGTTGACTCCCTGGCTGGAAGCGAAGGTGGCGAGCAGGGCGGCGGCGAGGCAGGTGCGCCCGAGGGCGTGGACTGGGGTCACTGGGAAACCTGGACGAGAGGGAGGCAGGCGGGACGGGGCGGCAAGTCTCCCCGGGCCTTCGTCTGCCCGCAAGGCGGCCAGGTCGTGCGCGCCATGCGGCCGCGCCGTCGCGGCGCGCGCCGCCCGCGCGTAATCCGGCGGAGCGTTCCGCGTCCGCCGCGCTCACCGTCCGGGTGTGCGTTCGTCGACGTAAGCCCGGCGGTAGTAGTCGCGCATGGTCAGCAGCGCGGCGGAGTCGGCGTCGACATGGAACGTGACGTCGGGGTGGAGCTGAAGCGCGCTCGCCGGCCAGAAGCTGCTCACCGGCCCCTCGACCGCGGCGTGCACCGCGCGCGCCTTCCTGGACCCGAACGACTGCAGCAGGATGCGCCGCGCCTCCAGGATCGTGCCGATGCCCATCGTCGTCGCGCGATGCGGCTGGACCTCGCCGGGTACGTAATGCCGGGCGTTGTCGGCGAGGGTCTTGTCGGTGAGCGTGGTCGGCCGCGTGCGCGACGCGAGCGACGAGGTCGGTTCGTTGAACCCGATGTGCCCGTTGCTGCCGATGCCGAGGAGCTGCACGTCGATGCCGCCGGCCGCGGCGATCGCCGCCTCGAACGCGGCACAACCCGCGGCCAGGTCGCCGTCGACCGGCGGGAAGTGCACGTTCTCCGGCGGCAGGTCGATGCCGGAGAACAGGTGGGTGTGCATGAAGCTGCGGAAGCTCCGCGGGTGGTCGGCGGGCAGGCCGATGTACTCGTCGAGATTGAAGGTGCGTACGCGCGCGAACGACACGCCCTGCTCGCGGTGCGCGCGCACGAGCCGCTCGTACACGCCGACCGGCGTCGAGCCGGTCGCCAGTCCGAGCACGAGGTCGGGCTTGCGCGCGAGCGCCGCCAGGATCTCGGCCGCGACCAGATCGGCGGCCTCGGCGGCCGAAGCGCACTCGATCACGCGCATGGCGGCAAGGACAGCGCCGCCGCGGCTCGATGCAAGGGGCCGCGTGCCGCCGGCGGATCGTCAGCCGGCGGCGGCGGCCGGCTTCTTCCGGCCGAACGCGCTCTTCACCTTGTTCTTGAGCGCGATCCCCGCCTTGCGACGGATGTCGACGAGGAAGGTCTCGAGCTTGCGCGTCTCCTTGCCGCGCAGCGCGTTCCACCCGATCTGCGCGACCCGCCACGGCCGGCGGGCGAACGACACGCCGTAGAAATTGGCGAGGATGCGGTACTTCCAGCGCGTCAGCCGCCGCGCGTCGAGGTGGTCGCAGTAGCAGTTCTCCGGCAGGAGCTTCTCCTCGTTGGCGAAGATCGGCGTCAGCAGGAAGTCGTCGTCGAGCCGGATGCGGCCGCGCGCGAGCAGCTCGTGGTAGAGGCGGGTGTTGGGGATGGGGAAGAAGAAGCCGACCGCGATGTCGTCGATGCCGAGCAGCGCGAGCTTGCGCGCGAGCCTGGCGGTCTGTTCGAGGTCCTCCTCGGTGTCGTGCGGGAAACCGATGACGATGAACGCGGTGATGTTGAGCCCGTTGCGCACCGACGCCTTCACCGCGTTGAGCAGCGACTCGGTCTTCATCCGCTTCTGGATGAGCTGACGGGTGCGCTCGCTGCCGCTTTCCGGCGCGAACGCGAGCGAGCGCCCGCCGGTGCGCGCGAGCAGGCCGGCGACCTCGTCGTCGACGACCTCGCAGCGGGTGCCCGAGGGGAACTGCCAGGTGATCGGCAGCTTGCGCGCGAGCAGCTCGTTGCAGAACGCGATGATCCAGTCGCGCTTGACGATCGCGGTGAGGTCCTGGAACGGGAAGTTGGTCGCCTGGTACGTGCGGTAGTAGTGCTCGATCTCGTCGACGACGTCCTTGGGGTTGCGCGCGTACCACTTCGTCGTCCACATGTTCGGCGAGCTGCAGTACGTGCACTGGTACGGGCAGCCGCGCGTCGCGAGGATGGGGATCGTCTTCCCCATCTTCACGCCGTTGACGTAGTTGTGGTGGTTGTAGGTGTCGATCCGGAACAGGTCCCACGCCGGCCAGGCGATCGAATCGACGTCCTTCTTGCGCGCGCGCATCGCGGCGCTGCGCACCGGCTGGCCGGAGGCGTCGCGGTACACGATGCTCGGGATCGCGGCGAAGTCGGGCCGCTCCTTGGCCAGCTCGGCCACGACCTCGACCGCGCCTTCCTCGCCTTCGCCGAGCACGATCACGTCGATCGGCGCCTGCTGCATCGAGTGCTCGGCGAGTCCCGTGAAGTGCTCGCCGCCGCACACGATCGGGGTGTCGGGCCGCGCCTGCTTGATCGCGGTGATCAGCTCGCGCACGAGCGGCCAGGAGAATGACCACATGTTGGTCACGCCGATGACGTCCGCGGCCGGGTCGAGTCGGGCGACGATCTCCGGTACGGTCAGCCCGAGCGCGAAGAGCTGCTTGCGCGCGCCCTGGGTCACCTGGTCGGGCGCCTCGGCGACGGCGTCGATGACCGAGACCGCGTGTCCGGCCCGGCGCAGCGCCGCCGCGACGTAAGCCAGGCCGAGCGGCAGGCTCGGGCGCAGCGCGGTCATCGCGTGCACGTTGAGGTAGACCGGCGGGTGGATGAGCTGGACGTTCATGGGGCGGAGGGAGCGTGCCGGCGGAGGCAGCGAGCGGCGTGCGGCGGCATCTCGGCGGACGCAACGAGGATACGCGACGCGCGCCCGGTGTCGGCCCGCGCCCGGGCGGAGGGTTTCGGTGCGACAGAACGGGAGCGACGTCGAAACCGCCGATGCCATGCGGCTGCCGGCCGGGGAGCGGCTGCCGTGCTCTCGCCGGGCATCGTGTCTCATCCGAGGTGGACGTGCGCAGAATGGGCGCCGTCCGGCAGCCTTCGGCGCCGCGTGCGCCTCGCGCTGCGCCGAACGCGCGCTCGGCGGCCTTGCCGGGAAGGGGCCAGGACGGTGGTCGACCGCGCGCCGGCGATCGAGGGCACTCCTGCCGCAAGGGCTGCGCGTCGTCGCCACCGCCGACCCACGGCGCGGCTGCGTCGACTGCGTTGCGGGTGCGCCCGCTGCGCTCAACGCGCGGCGAAGCGGTGCTCGGCGGGGATGACCGCGCTCACGTTGTTCTTCACCAGCAGCCCGCTCTCCACCATCTGCACGAACTGCTCGGTCAACTGCGGGTCGAGCTGCCTGCCGGCCTCGGAACGCACGACCTTGCACGCCTCCGCGTCCGGCAGCGGCGTGCGGTACGGCCGCTTGCTCGTGATCGCGTCGAAGTAGTCGACCAGCTTCACGACGCGCGCGCCGAACGGGATCTCCTCGCCGCGCAGGCGGTCCGGGTAGCCGGTGCCGTCCCAGTTCTCGTGGTGCCGCTCGACGATCGGAATGACCTCGTGCAGCACCTGCACGGGACGCAGGATGCGCGCGCCGTCGGACGGGTGGCGCTGCATGACCTCGCGCTGCTCCTTGTCGAGCGCGCCGCTACTGTCGAGGATCGCGTCCGGCACCGCGACCTTGCCGATGTCGTGCAGCTTGGCGCCGAACGCCAGCCGCTCGCACTCGGCGTCGGGCAGGTTCAGGTAGCGGGCGAACACCTTGGTGCGCTGCGCGACCCGGTCGCTGTGCTCGCGCGTGTACGGCGACTTGGCGTCGATCACGTTGGCGAGCCCGATCATGAACGCGACCATGTGCTCGCGGGCGATCCCCTCGCGCAGCTCTTCCATCGCGCCGCGCTGCGCGCGGTCGCGGCTGCGCAGGAGGTTCTCGGCGCGCTGCAGGGCGGCCTGCAGCTCGTCCGGGTCGATCGGCCGACCGATCAGGTCGACCGCGCCGGCGCGCATCGCGTCCAGCACGGTCGGCGTCGAGACCTCGTCGGCCACGGCGATGACCGCCGCTCCCACCGCGATCGCATCGAGCGCCTGGGTGAGCTGCGCCACCGCGCCCGGGCCGAGACCGGCGAGCACGACCTCGGGTGCGCGCGCTTCGATGATCTCGAGCGCGTGCTCGAGGTCGCCCGCGAGCAGGACGTCGTGGCCGAGCAGGCGGAGCTGCCGGCCGGCTTGCTGCGCGGCGCGCGGGTCGGTGTCGGCGACGAGGAGCTTGATGGGTCGATCTCCCGGTACGGGCCGTGGCGGTGATCGACCGCGGAGCGTGCCGCCTTGACGGGAACGTCCGCGCGGGGCGCGAGCCCCCGGCGCCAGGGGCGCATCCGGCGCGCCCCGGGGCGCGTCAGGCCCGGTGCAGGTGGTCGGCAACCACCTGGGCGACCGCGCCGGTGAGCTTCTTGCCCATGGGAAGGTGCAGGAACTCGTTCGGCCCGTGGGCATTGGATCCGGGGCCGAGCACGCCGGTGATCATGAACTGCGCCTTGGGGAACTTGGCGCCGAGCATGCCCATGAACGGGATGGTGCCGCCTTCGCCCATCGACACCGCCTCCTTGCCGAACCAGGCCTGCGAGGCGCGCTCGATGCTGTCGCGCAGCCACGGCTGCAGGGGCGGCGCGTTCCAGCCGGCCGCGCCGTGCTCGCCGTCGAAGGTCACCTGCGCGCCGTAGGGCGGATCCTTCTCCAGCAGCGCGCGCAGCGCGGCGGTCGCCTTCTCCGGGTCGCAGCTGGGCGGCAGGCGCAGGCTCAACTTGAGCGCGGTGAACGGGCGCAGCACGTTGCCGGCGTTGGCGATCGACGGCAGCCCTTCGGCGCCGGTGATCTCCAGGAACGGGCGCCAGGTGCGGTTCAGGACCAGTTCGGTCAGGTCGTCCGCCATCGCGCGGGTCTGGCCGGCGAACGGGAACCGGCGGTGCAGCGGGTCGCCGAGCACGCGTGCGGCGGCCGCGGCCTGCTCGCGCCGCTCGGCCGGGATCTCGACGTGGAACTCCTTCGGCAGGATCGCGCCGGTCTTCTCGTCTTCCAGCCGGCTGAGCAGCGCGCGCGCGATGCGGAAGCTCGACGGGACGATGCCGCTCGCGTCACCCGAGTGCACGCCCTCGGTGAGGACCTGCACCTTCAGCGTGCCGGCCGCGATGCCGCGCAGCGACGTCGTGCACCAGAGCTGCTCGTAGTTGCCGCAGCCCGAGTCGAGGCACACGACGAGGCTCGGCGTGCCGATCCGCTCGGCGAGGTGGTCGATGTAGAACGGCAGGTCGTAGCTGCCGCTCTCCTCGCACGCCTCGATCACCACGACGCACCGGGCGTGCGGGACGCCCTGCTCGCGCAGCGCGCGGATCGCGGTCAGCGACGCGAAGGCCGCGTAGCCGTCGTCGGCACCGCCGCGGCCGTAGAGCTTGTCGTCCTTCAGCACCGGGGTCCACGGACCGAGGCCCTCGAACCACCCGACCATCTCCGGCTGCTTGTCGAGGTGGCCGTAGAGCAGCACGCAGTCGCGCGGGTCGCGGCCGCTCGGCTGCGGGCCGAACGCCGGGATCTCCATGAAGATCAGCGGGGTGCGCGGCCTGCCCTTCTCGTCGTTCAGGCGCACCACTTCGAGCTTCATGCCCTCGATGTTCTGGTCGCGGCACCAGCCGGCGATCAGGTTGACCGCCTTGTCCATGTGCCCGTGCGCGTGCCACTCGGCGTCGAACGCCGGAGACTTGTTGGGAATGCGGATGTAGTCGACGAGGGTCGGTACGATCGATCGATCCCAGGCGGCGTCGATGAGAGCGGAGGCCTTGGCGCGGTCCATGGCGGCAGCGTAGCGCGTGGCCCCGCGGCGGCGAACGGCGTGGAGGCGGTCGCGTGCCCGAGGCAGGAAGCGGCTACCGCTCCCGCGGCGCCGACGCGTAGACTCGCGTGCCGATGAAGTGGCAACCGGTCGCGGCGATGCTGCTGCTCGTCGGACTCGCGCTGTGGCTCGTGCTCGCGGGGGAAGACGAGCCGATCACGGTCGCCGATGGCGCCCGCGCGGTGCAGGTCCGCATCGGCACCGGGAAGGGCTGGCTCGAAGTGCGCGACCTGCCGGACGGCGGCCACGAGTTCCGCATGATCTACCCGGGCGAGTCCGCGCCCGCGGTGTTGCGCGACGACGACCTGCGCGCGCTCCTCGGCGAGCGCGGCCTGCGCCTCGCCACGCAGCCGGAGCCGAACTGGGCCTTCCGCGTGCTCAACATCAGCGGTTGGGGCGGCGTCGCGTGGGTCGTGCTGGGCTTCGTCGGCCAGGCGCTGTTCTTCGCCCGCATGCTCGTGCAGTGGATCGCCTCCGAGCGTCGGCGCGAGAGCGTGGTGCCGATCCAGTTCTGGTGGTTCAGCCTGCTCGGCGGGTTGATGCTGTTCGCCTACTTCATCTGGCGGCGCGACATCGTCGGCGTGCTCGGGCAGACGACGGGCGTGGTGGTCTACGCGCGCAACCTGCGCCTGATCTACCGCCGGCGCTGAGCGTCGTCAGCGACGCAGCAGCGCGATCGCCGCCTCCACCGCGGTCTGTCCATGGAACTCGGCCGGATGGCTGATCTTGAACAGCACGTTCTCCA
>DATGPD010000366.1:0-4282 GCA_035305285.1 Planctomycetota bacterium | reverse complement strand
GAGGTCTTCGGCGCCGGCCGTGTGGCACAGCAGACAGATCTCGACGCGGGTGCGGTTGCCGCCGTGCGCGCGGAGCTCCTGGTGGCACTGATTGCAGTTCTCGGTCCGCACCACGTCGCGCCTCTCGATCGTCGTCGCGCTGCCGAACAGGAAGTCGGCGGTCGCGTTCGCCGTGTCGCGGAACGTCTCCCGGTCGATCACATAGTCGACCCGCACCTCCATCCCGACCGTGTACGTCCCGGACAGGAGCGGCTGGCCGGTCAGCTCGCCGTCGGTCAACGCGGGGCTGTCGTTGATCGGCGGCAGGTAGGTCTCCGGCAGCCCGGTGTTGAACTTGTAGGTGTAACTGCCGTCCGGGTTCGACACCGACCGCGCGACCAGATCGCCCTGGCTCGCGATCACGCGCTGGTAGTTGAAGGTCGGCCCGGAGACCATCACCGCCCCGCGCGCCAGATGCTTGATGTCGAGGAGCGTGCCGTCGCCGAGCGCGACGCTGTAGCGCACGCTCAAGACGTCGCCGACGCGGAACGCACCGTTCGGCCCGGTGCCGCCGGTGACCTCGTGGATCGTGAGCACGAGCCCCGGCAGGTCGTCGTCGGGACCGAGCACCGGCGGACCGCTGCGCCCGACGAACGGCGTCGTGCGCCGGCTGCTGGAACATGCGACGACGAGGCCGAGAAGGAGCAGGGCAAACGCCGCCGGCCAGGGATTGCGGGTCCTGACGCGAGCGCGGGCACGACGGTCTTCGAGCATGGCGACGACTCCGAAAGGGAGCGGGTGCGAACCCAACTCCGCGGCACGGCAGGAGGTTTCATCGGGGTCCCCCGGCCGGAGGATCGTAGCCCGCATCGATCACCGATGGCACGCCGTGCACTGGTGTCCGGGGTCGGGGTGCGGGAGCGCGACGCCCGCACCGTGGCACTGCCGACAGTTCATCGCCGGACTGTGCCAGGCCGGCATCGGATCCGCGGTCGGATGCGGCGCACCGCCTTCGTGGCACGTCGTGCAACCGCTCTGCGCCGCCGGCAAGTGGCACGCCGTGCAGTGGCGGTTCTGCGGCGGGCCGAACCCCGCGACGTGGCTCAGCGGCCGGGTGGATTGATGGCACCGGTCGCAGAAGTCGCGGCGATGGACGTGGCACGTGAAGCAGCGCGAGCGGTCGATCGCCGCGAACGTGCCGTGCCCCCGCAGCCGGAAGTGCTCGGTGTGGTCCTGCGGCATGACCTCGCGGTGGCACGCGTCGCAGCTCTGGGTCGCGTCGTGGCACAGCTCGCACCGGTCGACGCTCGCCTCCGACCGCGCGCGGAACACCTCGCCGTGCCGGCGCAGCCAGGCCCTGTCGTGCGTCGGCGGCGGCCACGCGCGGTCGATCGCCTCGTGGCAGGTCGCGCACTCGTTGCTCGCGCCGCGCTCGGCGTGGCAGCCCATGCAGTCGGCCTTGCGCACGGCGGGCTGCGGGATGCCCGCGCTGTGTGCCACGTCGCCGTGGCATGCCGCGCAGTCCAGGCCCGCGTCCTGGACGTGCACGCGGTGCGAGAAGCGCACGTCGTCCGCCAGGGTCGCGACCGGCGTGCGGCGGTAGCGGTACTCCTCGTAGTGCGCCGCGAGCAGGCGCAGTTCCGGTGGCCGATCGCGGTCGAGCCGGTCGTGGCAAGGCGCGCACACCTCGACCGGCGCCAGGCCGGCGTCGGCGCGCGTGTGCACGCCGGGGTGGCAGAAGGTGCAGGTGAGGTTCTTCTCGCCGACGTGCACCGCATGGCTGAAGGCCACGGCCACCTCGCCGCCGTTCGGCGCGAACAGGCAGGCACCCGCGACCAGCACCGGCAGCGCGAGCAGTACGAACACCGCGCGCCTGCCCGGCCGCGCGGCCGCGCCCCGCGTCGCGGTTCCGTTCAGAACGTCCATGTCATCCCCGCGGTGAAGGTCTGGAAGTCGGCGAGGTCGGCGTCTTCGATCTCGTAGCGCAGGTCGAAGCGCAGCGCGCCCGTACGGTGCGTCAGCCGCAGCGCGTAGGTGCGCACGTGCTCGCGCTCCTCGCCGCTGCGCGGATCGAACTTGTAGCGCAGGAAGCTCGTGCCGGCGCCCAGGGTCGTCGCCTCGCCGAACTGCCACTGCGCTTCGGCGGCGATCGTCTCGATGCGTTCGCCGTCGGTGTGCCACAGCTCCGCGGTGACGCTGCCGCCGAGCCGGCCGCCGAACAGGCCGCGCACCGAGGGGCCGAACGCGTAGCGCTCGAACTCGCGGTTGAACGGCCGGTCGCCGGTCGACTCGCGCAGCCGCCGCACGTCGACCGCGCCGGTGAGGCCGAACCACGAGCCCAGATCCTGGTCGACCGCGACGCCGAGCTGCCAGTACGGCTCGTACTCCAGCAGCGCCTCGAAGAACGGATCCAGCTCGGTCACCAGCGCGCGCTGGGTCTCGAGGAGCTGGTACCACGACACCCGCGCGCGCGTGCCGAGCGTCTCGAGATCGACGCGCAGGCGGGCGGTCAGGTCGCGCGCCTCGCTGCCGAGGCGCGTGTGCGCCAGATGCAGCGTGCTCCCGCCGCCGAGCGTCTGCCACCACGCCAGCCCGAGCAGGTCGTCCTGCCGGGTGCCGGTGCGCAGGCGGTCCTCCAGGTGCAGCCAGTCGAGGCGCACGCGGCCGTCCGGCCACGGCACGGCCCCGGCGGAGAAGCCGGCGACGAGATCGCCCGAGCGCAACGACTCGAACAGGTGCACCGGCAGGCCGACGAACGCGCCGCCCCAGACCTGTGCCTCTCCGAAGGGCCGCGTCTCGACGCGCGCGCCGTCGAAGTGCAGGAACACCGGCGTTTCGTCCACCGTCTGCCGGCCGGCGCGCGCGATCGCGAGGCCGGGCAGCGCGTGCACGTCGAGGTGCGCCTGGTAGAGGCGCCCGGTGACCGCGTCGCCGAACGTGTCCTCGATGCCGCGCAGCCGGTGGCTGTCGCTCCCGTCGAGGTCGGCGTAGCCGCGCCCGACGAAGTGCAGCGAGAACGGATCGCGGCCGGCCTCGCCCACCGACGCCGACAGCAGCGCAGTCGCTTCCTGGTCGGTCTCCGAGCCGACCGCGCGCAGGCGGTAGCGCGTGGTGAGCGAGCCGCGCACCCGGAACCGGCCCGCGTCCTCGGGCGCCACGGCCCGCCCCGGGTTGCCGGCGACGTCCCGTTCGGGCGGCGCGGTACCCGTGCGATCCGGCAGTTCGGTGACCTTCTCCGCGTCGGGCATGATCCGGCGCAGCGCGTCCGCGGCGCGCTCGGCGTCGGTCGCGCGCTCGGGTCGCTCCTGCGGCTCCTCGGGAACGGGGAGCGGCACCTCGCCTCGCGGCAGCGGCGGACCGACCGGCTCCGGCGGCGCCGCGTAGCGGAAGTCGGGCGGCACGGGCGGTCCCTGGCGCGCCCCCGCGCGCATCGCCTGCTCGGTGTCCTGCGCCGGCCCCGGCTTCAACCCGAGCAGCCGGCGCAGCGCCTCGGCCGCGGCGTCGCTCTCGTCCTGCCGCTTCGGCGGTGGCTCGCGCGGCGGCGGATCCTGTGCGCGCGCCGCGACGCACAGGCACGCGCACACGAGCAGCGCGGGGCCGACGGGCATCGCGCCGCGGCACACGACGCGCGCCGCGCGCGGCGGCACGTGGTGCGCCCCCGTTGCGGCCGTCCGACTCACCGCCCGCGCAGTCCGAGGGACTGCAGGATCGCCGGGTCTTCCTGCTCCTCGCTCAGCACCACGTG
Source organism: Planctomycetota bacterium (assembly GCA_035305285.1). GTDB lineage: Bacteria > Planctomycetota > UBA1135 > UBA1135 > UBA2386 > DATGPD01. The sequence continues at coordinate 558 of DATGPD010000366.1, read as the reverse complement.
GCACGCGTCGCAGTCCTGGGTGATCACCTTGCCGGCCGCGTTGCGATGCTCGCCGTCGTGGCAGCGGAAGCAGCCCGCGTGCGAGTTGAAGTCGGGGTAGGTGTCCCAGCGCACGCCACGCTCGGGGTAGACGTTGCGCAGCCAGATCGCCGCGGTCGCCGCGCTCGCCTGCTCCAGCAGGCGGCGGTGGTGCTCGTCGAGCAGCCCGGCGGTCGCGTAGGCCTGCTGCAGGTGGCGGCGGATGCCGTCCTTCGCCTCCTCGCGCTTCCAGTCGGTGCGCAGCGCCTCCAGCGCGTGCCGCTTGATCCCGCGCAGCTCGCGCGAGATCAGCCCCGCCGCGATCGCCCGGTCGAGCGCCTGCCCGGGCGACTCGAACGCGTGCGCCGACCGGTTGTGGCAGTCGTTGCAGTCCATCACCCGCTGCTCGCCGGCGGGCGGGTTCGCGGGATCCACGCCCGGCGCGACGAACAGGTCCTCGCTGCCGTCGGGCTTCTTGACCTTCACCCAGGGGATCGAGCGGCGGCCGTCGGTCGCGACGTACTCGACCGTCGCCTCGGG
>DATGPD010000365.1:0-2354 GCA_035305285.1 Planctomycetota bacterium | reverse complement strand
TCGCGTGCGGTGCCAATCTGACGCTGGCGCGGTTTGCGTCGGGTGGCTTCCACTGGTCCGGCGAAGGCTGTCCGGGCAGCGTGGGGCCGACGACGCTGCGTGCGCAAGCGCTGCCGCAGGTGGGGCAGACGTTCGCGGTCGAGGCGCTTCCGCAGCCGAGTGCTGCGCACCTCCTCGTGGGCTTCAGCAACCTCGGGTCTCCGTTCGGTCCGCTGCCGCTGGACCTGACGTTCCTGGGGATGCCCGACTGTCCGCTGCGCGTGAGCAGCGAGATCGTCGTGCCGTTCCAGGGCAGTCCGTTGCGGGCGTCGGTGCCGCTGCCGCCGGATCCTGCGCTCGCGGGCGGCCGCCTGCACGTGCAGGCGCTGGTGCTCGATCCCGGGGCCAACGCGCTCGGGGCCGTCCTGTCCGAGTCGGCGACAGCGGTCATCGGCGGCTGAGCGCTCGGCGGAGAGGCCGATCCCGTCGGGCAACCACCGGTGGAGCGACACCCGGTCGAAGCCGGACGGCGGCCGCGACCCGCCGGGAAGCGGGAACGAAGTGACCAACTTGCCGGAGCAGGGGCGCGCAGACCCGAGCACCCTTGCGCTCGTCGGCGGTCGGCGGGTCGCCTGCCGCGGCGTGGACCGGCCCTTCCGGGCGCGCGAGCGCGCAGGACGACGCGGTGCGCGTGAGACCGTCCTCTCGCGGGATACGAGCTTCCGCGCGGTCGCGTCGTGCCAGGGCTTCAGCGAGAAGGGCCCCATACGCCCTGAGGCGGAGTTCGCCGCCGCTTCGCGCGTGTCGCGCGGCTCCGCCGGGCGCGTTCGCGGCTCGCGCCGCAGACCCTCACGGTTGCGCGTGCGAACCGCGGAATGCGAACATGCCGCGCATGCCGACTTCGTTCATGGGCGTGATCCTTGCCGCGGGGAAGGGCACGCGCATGCGTCCGTTCTCGACGCACTATCCGAAGCCCTTGCTGCCCGTGCTCGGCAAGCCGCTGATCGTCCACCAGATCGAGATCATGCGCGGGCTCGGGGTGCGCGACGTCGTGATCGTGATCGGCCACCTCGGGCACGAGGTCGTGCAGCGCCTGGGCGACGGCTCGCGCTTCGGCATGCAGTTCCGCTACGTCGAGCAGGAGGAGATGCTCGGCATCGCGCACGCGGTGTCGCGCCTCGATCCGCACGTCGACCGGCCCTTCTTCCTGTTCCTCGGCGACATCTTCTTCGAGACGGAGAACCTCGCCTCGATGGCCGAGCGCTTCGGCGGCGCGCAGCAGACCGCGGCGGTCCTCGCGGTGCGGCGCGAGCCGGATCCGGCCGCGATCCGACGCAACTTCACGGTCGAGGTCGGGGTCGACGGTCGTCACGTCGTGCGCGTCGTCGAGAAGCCGCGCTTCCCCAAGACCGACCTCAAGGGCTGCGGCATCTATCTGTTCGACCCGGCGTTCTTCGACGCCGTGCGGCGCACGCCGCGCACCGCCCTGCGCGAAGAGTACGAGATCACCGACGCGATCCAGATCTTCATCGAGGACGGCTACCGCGTGGAGGCCGCCGAGGTGATCCGCCAGGACCTCAACGTCAGCTACGCGCGCGACCTGCTCGGGCTCAACCTGCACCTGCTCGCCCGTTCGGGGCAGCCGAACTGGCTCGGCGAGGACGTGCAGGTCCACCCCGGCGCCCGGATCGAGCGCTGCGTGCTCATGGACCGCGCAGCGGTCGACAGCCCGGTGACCCTGCGCGAATGCCTGGTGTTCCCCGGCGTGCGCGTGCGCCGTGCGCAGGACGCGCATCGCCTGATCTTCACGCCCGAGCACGAGATCCACTGCGAGGAACACGACTGACCGTGCGCGGGCGCGTCCACCGGGCCCCGCGGCGGACACGCCGCCGGCGCGTGACCCCTTGCACCGACCTCGGTCCCGCGCCTAGCCTGCCGACCCCGTGCCCGACTCCGCCCTCGCCAAGAACGTCGTTTCTGCCGCGCCCGCCGCGCATTCCGCCGCGGGCGCGCTCCTCCGCGCGCTGCCGCGCGTGATCGCCGGGTCGCTGGTGGTCGCGCTTGCCGCGCGACTCGCCGTCTACCTGCCCGGTCTGCCGGTCCCGGTCAGCGCGCAGACCGTCGCGGTGCTGCTCGTCGGCGCCGCGCTCGGTGCGCGCGCCGGTGCTGCGAGCCTGGCGCTCTACTGGCTGCAGGCCGCAGCCGGGCTGCCCGTGTGCGCCACCGGCACCGGCGGGCCGGTCACCGTGTTCGGCCCGAGCGGCGGCTTCCTGGTCGGCTTCATCGCCGGGGCGTGGTGCAGCGGCCGGGCGCTCGACTCGGGATGGGCCGCGACGCGCACGCGCCAGGCGCTGGCGCTGCTCGGCGCCGCGTGC
>DATGPD010000364.1:0-6779 GCA_035305285.1 Planctomycetota bacterium | reverse complement strand
GAACGAGAACAGCACCGGCAGCATCGCCGCGCCGAGCGCGGGCAGCCAGCCGCGCGCCTCGCGCGCCGGCGCCGTGGCGCCGGGGTGCGGGTCGGCGACCATCAAGCCGATGACGACGAGCGCGAAGATCGCGAGCAGCTTCAACACGGTGAAGCCGTTCTGCACCCACGCGCCGACGCGCAGGCCGAGCGCGTTCACCAGGGTGAACACGACGATGGCGACGGTCGCGACGCCGATCCCGTGCGCGCGGTGCGCGCCGAAGACCGCGACCTCCAGGTGCTCGACCATCACCAGCCCGACGACCCCGAGCGCGCCCGCCTGGATCACCAGCCAGTTGGCCCAGCCGTAGAGGAACGCCGGCAGGCGGCCGAACGCGCGCTCGATGTAGAGGAACGTGCCGCCGAAGCCGGGCACGAGCCGGCTCAACTCGGCGAACACCAGCGCGCCGCACAGCGCGATCACGCCGCCGAGCACCCATGCCGCGATCAACTGCTCCGGCCCGTCGACCGCGAGCGCGACGCTGCGCGGCGTGAAGAAGATGCCGACGCCGACGATCCCGCCGACGACAATGCAGCCGATGTCGAACGCGTCGAGCTTCGGGTCGGCGGACATGCGGCGGGGAAGGTAGCGCGGCGGCGCGCGAACCGGCGCGCGAACCGCGCCGGCGCGCGCGTTCACTCGGGGAAGCGCCCGAGCAGCTCGAACAGGTCGACGACCACCCCGTCGTACGAGAGGTCCGGGCCGAGGCGCTGCACGCGCTCGCCGTGCCGGTCGAGCACGTAGATCCGGCCGGCGGCGTCGCGCGCGAGCGCGGTCGGCTCCACGAACGTGCCCGGCGGCCACGGCGGCAGCGCCCGCCGGACGCCGGCCAGACTGACGCGCACGAGACCGCCGCGGTCCCCCGCGTCCGCGACCAGCAGGTCGCCGTCGTCGAGGCGCAGGACCGCCACCGGGCGCGGGGCGTCGTCGGCGTCCACGGCGAGCGGCACGGAGCCCACGTAGCGGCCGTCGAGGGTGAACCGCTGGATCACGCCGTGCAGGGTGTCGGCGACCAGCACCCCGGACGCGTCGATCGCCAGCCCCCGCGGCGCGCCGAACCGCCGGTCGACCTCGCCGAACGAGCGGACGAAGCCGAGCGGCGTGCCGCTCGCGAGGTCGAAGCGCTGCACGCCGCGCACGAGCTTGCGCTCGCCGCTCGCGACCCACAGGACGCCGCCGTGCACCGCGACCGCACGCGGGCGGTCGAGCACGCCCAGCCGGTCGCGCTCGACCGTGCCCGGGCCGCGCTCGACCCGCTGCCCGTAGCGCGCCACCTCGCGCCCGAACGCGGTGTAGCGGCGCACGACGTCGTTGCGCGTGTCGGCAACGTAGACGCTGCAGCTCGCGTCGAACGCGACGCCGCCGGCGTCGGTGAACGCGTCGCCCTCGGCCTGCACCAGGATGCGGGACACGACCCGACGTTCGTCCAGGTCGATGAGCGACACCTGGCCGTGGGCCTCACCGTGAGCCAGGCCGAGCAGGTTGCGGAAGATCGCGATGCCGCCGAACACCGGGCGCACGATAGCTTTCCGTTGGAAAGGCGGCGTCAGCAACCGGAGAGGCCAGCAGACCGTCCGGCTCGGAGTGTGACGTCCAGTGCACGCCGTGCACCCCACCGACCCTGAGCTCTTCTTCGACGGGCGGATGGCGAGCGACGTCCCGGCTCGATGCGCCGTCGTGCCCCGGACTGCGCCCCGGGGTGGCGGGTGGTCGAAGATGTGTTATGAGGTCCGCCGTGAACTCCTACCGCCGCTGCCGGCGGGCGCTGCTGCTCGTCGTGCCGCTCGCAGCCTGCTCCGTGTTCCCCGACGCGCGCCGTCCGCCCTCGGTCATCGAGTCGATGGACGTCGAGTACGCGTTCGCGCCCGGCGCGCCGCGGGCGATCGAGGTGCCGGCGTCGAACGCGGAGATCACCGTCCTCGAGCTGGCGGTCGAGCCGGCGCCGCACGGCGAGCGCTTCGAGCGCGGCCACCGTTACCTCCTCCTGCCGCTCGACTGCAAGGAAGCGAAGGTGCGCTGCCGCGTGCAGCGCTGGGCAGGCGAGCAGCCGGCCGACCTCACCGCGCCGTACGCCGAGCTGTTCCCCGGAGCGCGGCGCATCAGCGTCATCGACGAACCGCGCTGACCCGGTGCGCGCCGCGTCGGCGTCATGCCCGGTCCGCGCGCCCGATGCCGCGACGGCGGCGCACCCCGCACGCCGTGCGCGGAACCGGACGCGGGTCGCGCGCCGCGACGGGATTGGCGCGCCGCTGCGCGCCCGGGGAAACTGCGCCCGCCGATGACCCACCAGCCGCCGCAGCCCGAGCCGACCGTCCTCGTCGATCCGGCCACGGGCCGGCCGGTGCTGCTCGCGCCGGGCAGGCGGCTGCGGCCGATGCAGACCGCGGACGACGACGCCGGCGGCCCCTGTCCGTTCTGCCCCGGCAACGAGGCGATGACGCCGCCGGAGGTCGATGCCGAGCGCGTCGGCGGGCCGGGCACGCCGTGGATCGCGCGCGCGTTCCACAACCTCTACCCCGCCGCGGCGGCGCACGAGGTGATCGCCGAGGGCGCGGTACACGCCACGCAGCCTGCCGCGCTCGACGTCGGCGTGTGGCGCGCCGCGCTCATGCTGTACCGCCGCCGCATCACGGCGTGCGAGGCACGCGCCGAGTGCGCGTTCCTGTTCAAGAACGTGGGCTGGCGCGCGGGGGCGTCGATCGCGCACAACCACACGCAGCTCCTCGGCCTGTCCGCGACCACGCCGCGTCTGCAGCAGATGATCGACCGGCTGCAGGGCCGGCGTGATTGCCCGCTGCACGACGACGCGGTGCACGCCGAGCGCGAAGGCCGCGCGGTGTTCGCCAACGCGCACTACGTCGTGCACAGCCCGCGCGTCCCCAAGCTGCCGTTCGAGACCTGGCTGTCGCCGCGCGCGCGCGACGACGACTTCCTCGCGCCCGCCGACCCCGACGCGCTCGCCCAGGCGCTGCACGCCGCGTTCGTGGCGGTCGACCTCGCGTTCGAGTCGCCGCCGTTCAACCTCTACCTGCTGCGCGACCGCGGCGGGCGGATCCCGTGGCACATCGAGCTGCAGCCGCGCACCGGCAACCTCGCCGGGCTCGAGCTGGGCGGCGACATGTACATCAACTCGGTGCCCGCCGGAGAGAGTGCCGAGCGGTTGCGCGCCGCGGTCGTGCGCGCCCGCCTCTGACTAGCGCAGCAACGCCGCCTGGCGCGCCGCCTCGCGCAGGCCGGCAGCGAGGATGGGGTCGTCGCCCGCGGCGAAGCGCAGCCGGTCCCCGGCCGCGACGTGCGGCTCGACCCCGACCAGGTCGATCTGGTCGGTGTAGCGGCCGAGGGTGAACGACGGATACATCAGCACGTCGTCCTTGCCCACGCGGCGGAAGGTCGCCGGGATGACCGCGCCCGCGGTCCGCTCGCCCACCAGCGTGGCGAGTCGGGCCTCGCGCAGGCGGAAGGCGATCACCTCCTTCGCGCTGCGCGTGCCGCGGTCGACCAGCGCGACGACCGGCCGCGCCGCGTCGCGCACCACGCGCAGCAGCGGCTCGACCGCCGAGCCGTCGCCGCCCCGGCCGCGCAGGTCGAGGACCACCGCGGCACATCCGGCGAACTCGCGGGCGAGCAGGTCGCGCAGGTGGCGGTGCACGCCGCCCAGGTGGACGTACCAGTAGTGCACGTAGCCGATCCGGTGCCCGTCGACCTCGAACGTGCGCGCGCTCGCCTGCGCGGCCGCCCACGCCGAGTACGGCGCGCAACGCACCGCGATCTCGACGAGCGGCGCGCCGGGCCGGCGCTCGACGCCGAGCACGATCTCGTCGCCTTCTTCCCCGAGGAGCAGGTGGCGCGGCGGGTCGGGCAGGTGGGCGTCGTCCGAGCTGCGGTCGAGGCGCGGACTCGCGCCGGTCGGTTCGCCATCGATGCGCACGACGCGGTCGCCGCGGAGCACGCCGGCCGCCTCCGCGGGCCCGCCCTCCAGCACCGCCGCGACGAAGAACCGGCCGGCGTGCGCCTCCAGCTCGAAGCCGAACGTCGGCAGGGTGCGCCTGGCCAGCTCGGCCATCAGCCGGGAGTGCGTCGCGCTCGAGAGCAGCGCGAGGTGCGTGGCCGGCACGCGCGCGAGCATGGCGTCGACCACGGCGCGCTCCTCGTCGAGGTCTTCGGCCGCGCGCGCCGCCGGCTCGTAGGCGGCCACCAGTTCGGGCCAGCGCTCGGTGCGGAAGGTCTCGTCGTAGTAACTGCGGCCGATCGTCTCGGCGACGCGCTCGAACAGCTCCCCCGCGCGGTAGGCGTCGTCCTGCGCGGCGAGGCACGACAAGGCGAGCAGCGCACAGGACGCGCGCGGAACGAAGCGGAGGCGATGGTCCATGACGTGGTGGCGCGAGATCGGGCCGCGGACGACCGGAGGTGCCGCGCGTCCACGCGTCGGAAAAGGACCCGCCGCGCGGTCAGCGGCCTTCGAGCCACCCTAGCACGCGCCGCGCCCGTTCGGCGCGCGCGCCGGCCTCGGCCGCGGTGCGGGCCAGCTCGGGCAGCACGGGCCGCCACGCGTCCGCCGCGCCGGCGGCGCGATGCCGGGGCGCGGTCTGCAGGATCGCGGAGAGCACCTCCTCGTGGCGCGGGTCGCCCAGCAGGTAGAGGCGCGCCGCCACCGGCAGCGCGCGCGGACTGTCGATCGCGCGGAGCGCCTCCAGCAGCGCGCCGCGGGCGTCGCCGGTGACCCGCTCGACGTGGCGGGTATGGAACGCCACCAGCTCCGGGTCGACGAGCCGCGCGAGGTCGCGCGCCGCTCCGAGCAGCGGCGGATCACCGCTCGCCGCGGCGAGCAGTTCGTGCGCGTGCCGCTCCAGCCGGGCCTGGCGCAGGAGCGCGTTCAGGCGGCGTTCCTGATCCTTGCGCTCGACCAGGCCCTGCAGGCGCTCCAACACGGCGATCGCCTTGTCCGGGCGGTCGGCCTCGAGCGCGTCCAGTGCGGCGCGGACCTGCAGCTCGACGAGCCGCTCGGCGAGGCGCAGGGCAGTGCGCCCGCTCCCGGTCCAGCGGAGCGAGGCGCCGACCTGCTCCAGCCCGGCGACCGCGGCAGCCGGCGAACCGCGCGTGACGTCTTCGAGGTGCAGGTCGAGCGAGCGGATGACCTCGCGTGCGGCGACCAGTTCCATGATGCCGGCGAACCCCAGGAGGCCGGCGACGCTCGCCGCAGTGCCGAGCGCCACGAGGCGGCGGCGGCGCCGGCGCGCGTAGGCGGCGTAGCCGGTCTCCAGGTCATGGATGCGCCGCTGCAGCACCGCGTCGAGCGGCTGCAGGCGCAGCGCGCGCCGCAAGAACTGCAGCGCGCCCGGCACGTCGTTCTGACAAAGGTCGGCAGCGCCGCGCCACAGCTCCGCGGCGCGCTCGACGTGGCCGAGCGCTTCCTCGGTCTGGGCGAGCCGCCCGAGCAGGGCGAGGTCGGCGCGCAGCTCGGGGCGCGCGCACGCCGCGGTCAGCACCGCGGCGGCGCGCTCGGCGAGCCCGGCGGCGACCAGCCGCTCGGCGAGGTCGGCCGCCGCGGCAGCGTGCTCCTGTGGATCGCCGTGCGCGGCGAGGGCCTCGACGTAGCGCTCGCCGATCGTCAGGTCGTCGGGGACCAGCGCGGCCGCGCGCCCGTAGAAGTCGATCGCGTCCGCGGGCTGGTCGCCGCGCGCCGCCATGTAGCCGAGCAGCGCCAGCTCGGCCGCGGCGTCGGCGTGCCGCTCTAGGCGGAGCAGGACGTCGACCAGGCGCAGGCGCAGCGCCTGGTTGTTGCGCTCGCGTGACAGCGCCCGGCGGAGCAGCACGGCCGCGCCCTGATCGTCGCCTTCCCGGCAGGCCTGCTCGGCGAGCACCTCGATCTCGGCGGCGGAGCACGGCCGCGCATGGCCGGCGACCACCACCTCCGCGAGCGCCTTGAGCACGTCGAAGCGCAGGTACGGCAGGCGCTGCACGACGGTCCCGACGTCGGTGCGGCCGTCGAGCTGTTCGAGGACCGCGGCCTGCACCTCGTCGAGTTCGCCCTCGATCTCGACCTCGGTGCGCACGAACACGTCCTCGTCCGACTCGACGACGTTCGCGATCCGCTTGCTCTCGTCGGCGCGCCGCGCGTTCTCCATCAGCAGCGGCCCGATCTCGACGCGGACGTTGGCGGCGCGCTGTTCGCCGTCGAACACGCGCGGCGGCGGTGGCCCCTCGTCGAACGAATAGGTCGCCTCGGTCCAGCCGAGCACCGCGTGCATGTGCTCCGAGATCAGCTCGCGTACCGCGCTGCGGAATCCCTCCTCGTCGAGGACCCCGGACTGCGCGAGCACCTCGCGCAGCGTCTTGCGGGTGGACCGACGGCGCTCGCACGCGGCCTGCAGCTGCGCCTTGCGCACGAAGCCGCGGTGCACGAGGTGCTCGCCGAGCGGCAGCCCCTTGCCCGGGCCGAGCGACAATCCGGTGATCGCCCCGTCCTTCAGCTCGACGTAGCGCACGCCGGCGCGGCCCTCGATGCGCAGCACGCCGCTCAGCCGGTTGGTCTGGACGTTCTGCAGTACGTCGGTGAGCCCGATGCCCTTGAGATCGCCGGAGAACGTCATGGCCGGTGCGGTGCGCGGCGCGGGCGGTGCTCCTTCCGCGCCGAACGATGGATCGACGGCCTGTGCAGCTTCGCTACACTGCTGCGCGCTGCCGGCGATGCCAAGGCCGGTCGGATACCAGCCGCGTGCTCCGTTCTCCCCGCCTGCTCG
>DATGPD010000363.1:0-3234 GCA_035305285.1 Planctomycetota bacterium | reverse complement strand
CGCCTGCGCTCGCGGTGATCCCGGCGAACACGCTGTAGCACAGCCCCATCTCGTCGCGCAGCCGCTTGGTGACGCGCGAGGTGAACCCGGGGCCGGTGCCGAGCACGTGGTCCATCACCGCGAGCGCGTAGTAGTCGGGGTGCGTGCGGCGGATGCCGATGTGGCCGAGGTAGACGTGCACCTGCTCGCGGCGCATGGCGACGTGGACGTCGCGCCGCTGGCGCGGCAAGCGCGGTTCGGGACAGGGTGGCCGGGTCGGCCCCTTGCGGTTGAACCCGCGGAACGCGCGCGCGAGCAGGTCGAGCGTCACCTCGGGAGGCATGGGCCCGGACGCCGCGACGTAGCCGCCGGCCGGGACGAACCAGCGCGCGTGGAACCGCGCGAGGTGGCTGCGCCCGAACGTCGCGACGCGCTGCGGCGTGCCCTTGAACGGCCGGCCGAGCGGGTGGTCGCCGTAGACCTCGGCGCGGAAGCGCAGGCCGGCGACGATGTACGGATCCTCGAGGTCGGCCTGCATCTCGGCGAGGATCTCGCTGCGCACGCGCGCCACTTCGCGCGCCGGAAAGGCCGGTTTGGTCACCGTCTCGACCAGGAGCGGCAGCGCACGCGGCGCGACCGCCGCCGGACACCAGACCGTCGCGCCGCTCGTGTTGCCTTCCAGGCCGCCGCCGAGGTTCTCGATCGCTTCGGCGAGGGCCGCGCCGCTGCGCACGGTGGAGCCCTCGTCGAGGCAGTCGCCGACGAAGTGGGCGAGGCCTTCCTCGCCGGGCGCCTCGTTGCGCACGTCGACCGCGAGCACGACGCCGCAGGCGAAGGTCGACACGCCCGGGTTGCGCACCGCGAGCAGGGTCAGCCCGCTGTCGAGCGTGCGCTCGGCACATTCCAGACGGATGCGGGCGCTCATGCGCTGCGTACCCTGCGCCGCCGCGGCCCGACCTTCTTGCGCGGCGCCGGACGACGCTCCGTGCGCGCGTCGGCCGGCAGCGACCACACGACGTTCCAGCGGTCGGATGCGAAGTAACGCGCCATCACGGAGCGCACGGTGCGCGCGGTCACCGCGCGGTAGCGCGCCGGCAGGTCGCGCAGGACCTTGTAGCCGCCGGGCACCGCCGCTTCGAAGCGGCCGATCTTGAGCGCGACGTCGAGCACCGCCTCCTCGTCGAACTGCAGCGCCGCGTCGATCTGCACCTGCGCGCGCTTCAGCTCGGCGGCGGTCGGCCCCTCGGCGATCAGGCGGTCGACCTCCTCGCGCACCGCCGCCTCGGCGCGCTCGCGCGAAGCGCCCGGCTTCAACTCGAGCATGATCCAGAACACCCCCGGGTCCTGCCGGGTCTCGTTGTTGGTGTGCACCTCGGTCGCCAGCGCGTCGCGCTGCACGAGGCGGCGGTACAGGCGCGAGGTGCGCCCGCCGCCGAGCACCTGCGACGCGACGTCGAGCGCGAGGTCGTCGTCCTCGCCGATCCGGCAGGTGCGCACGGCGACCGCCATGCGCTGCAGGTTGCCGGGGAAGCGGTACACCGCGCGCCGCTCGCCCTTCTGCTCGGGCTCGGCGAGCGGCTGCACGCGCGGCTCGGCGGACGGCGGCAGCGCGCCGAACAACTCGCGCACGCGGCGCTCGGTGCGCTCGACGTCGATCGCACCCGCCACCACGAGGAACGCGCGGTTCGGGCCGTAGTGCCGGTCGTAGTACGCGCGCATCGTTTCGTGCGTGACGCGCTCCAGATCCTCGCGCCAGCCGATCACTGGGCGGCGGTACGGGTGCACCTGGAACACGAGCGCCTCGGCCGCCTGGTGCAGCATGCGCCAGGGGTCGTCCTCGCCCATCGCCAGTTCCTCCAGCACGACCGACTTCTCCGCCGCGAACTCGGCCGGGTCGAGCAGGCAGCCGCGCATCCGGTCGGCCTCGATCTCGAGCGCGGTCTCCCAGCGGTCGGCGGCGAGCGCGAAGTGGTAGACCGTCTCGTCGTTGTCGGTGAACGCGTTGTTCAAGCCGCCCATCTTGCTGGTGAGCAGGTCGATCTCGCCCTTCCCGAACCGGCCGGTGCCCTTGAACATCATGTGTTCCAGGAAGTGCGACAGACCGCTCTCGCCGGTGCGCTCGTCGCGGGCGCCGACCTGGTACCAGAGCACGGTGGCGACCACGGGCAGGGCGCTGCGTTCCAACAGGAACAGGCGGAAGCCGTTGTCGTACCGGACCTCGGTGACCGCGTCGACGTTCATGCGTCCTCCTGGCTCGCCTGCGCGAGCAGCGCCGCGACTTCGTGCTCGCCGAGGAACCGGCTCTCGCCGCGGCCCAACCGGTGCAGGGTCAAGGATCCGATGCGCACCCGCTTCAGCGCGAGCACCGGATGGCCGAGCTTGGCGAACACGCGGCGCAGTTCGTGATGCTTGCTCTCGCGCACGGTGACCTTCAGGTAGCTGCGGTCACGGCCGAGCCGTTCGACCACGATCTTCGCCCTGCCGGTGCGTCCCTCCGCGAGCCACACGCCGCCGCGCGCCTTCTCGACCACTTCGTCGCTGACCCGGCCGCGCACGAGGACCGCGTAGGTCTTCGGGATGCCGTAGCGCGGATGCGTCATCGCCTGGGCGAACGCGCCGTCGTTGGTGACCAGGATCAGGCCCTCGGCGTCGAGGTCCAGGCGGCCGACGGTGAACACCCGACCGCGCACGTGCGGCAGCAAGTCGATCAGCCGGGTGTGCTTCTCGTGCGGCGCGTTGGTGCACACCACCCCGGCCGGCTTGTTGACCAGCAGATACACCGGCCGTTCGACCTGCACGCGCTCGCCGTCGACCTCGACCGTGTCGCGCGCGGGATCGACGCGCCGGCCGAGCTCCCGGTCGACCTCGCCGTTGACCGCGACGCGGCCCGCCGCGATCAACTCGTCGGCGCCGCGCCGGCTCGCGACCCCCGCCTGGGCGAGGAAGCGGTTGAGGCGGACGAGCCCGCCTTCCGTCGACGGCACCGGGGCCGCCGGGGTGACCTTCACTCCGGCCCGCCGCCGCGCGGACTGCCCGGAGGCGCGCACGCGCCGCCTCCCGGCCCCCCCCGGCGCGCGTCCCTGCGACGCACCGCGGCCGGCCTGAGGCCGACCACGACCGCGCGATGGTCCCCGTCCGCTCCGTCGCCGGGCAGCCATCACCGCAACGCTCGGCAGGGCAAGGAGACGTGGATGGCAGCGGCGAGGGGCATGCAGGACGGGCCGCAGTATGCGCCGGCCGCGGTCGCGGTCAAAG
>DATGPD010000362.1:0-7505 GCA_035305285.1 Planctomycetota bacterium | reverse complement strand
GGGGATGACGCCGACCAACGTCGACACGCAGACCTACATCTTCGTCGACCGCGTGCTCACCCAGACCCGCCCGTCGGGCTACCCGAGCGGGTTCGACTTCGACATGGACCAGACGATCGTCAACGACGGTCGCTACCAGGGCCGCATCCGCAACGACCTGCGGTCGTTGCCGAGCATCTCGGTCGTCATGTCGGTCGACGACATGTTCGGCGGGAACGGTCTGATGACCGCGCCGGCGAGCAGCGTCGAGAAGCCCGGGTCGGTCGAGATCATCTATCCCGACGGCCGCGACGGGTCGCAGGCCGACTGCGGCTTCAAGCCGCACTCGCACGTCCTGCGCAAGCGGAGCTTCCGGTTGTACTTCCGCGAGTCGCAGTACGGGGTCGGCCGGTGGAAGCACGACCTGTTCAACAACGCGGTGGAAGGCGTCGACGCGCGCAGCGCGCGCTTCGACGTGCTCGTGCTGCGCGCCGGGGTCAACGACAACCTGCAGAGTAACTACGACGGCCGCGCCGGGCGCGCGACCTACGTCGCCGACCAGCTCGCGCGCTCGTCGCAGGCGGCGATGAGCGGCTACGGCCAGCGCGGGTTGTTCGCGCACCTGTACGTCAACGGGCTGTACTGGGGCCTCTACAACCTCGCCGAACGGCCCGACGACGCGTTCTCCGCCAGCCAGTTCGGCGGCAACGAGGACGACTGGTTCGCCGCCAACCACGGCGGCGAGCTGAGCGGCGATCCGAGCTGGTTCCTCGGTCTGGTCAACAACGCCGGGAGCTGGTCGACCGCGCAGCAGCGCCTCGACCTCGCCGCGTTCGCCGACTACATCCTCTACTACTCGTTCAGCGGCGGCGGCGACTGGCCGGGCAACAACTGGTACGTCGGCAACCGCTTCCTCCCGGCACCCGGCAAGATCCGGTTCTACATCTGGGACTGCGAGGACTCGTGGATCCGCATGCCGGGCCGCGCCAACGACGGCGCGTGGCTGCACCCCGACCTGATCGCAGGCACGTCGTTCATCTCGCGCATCTGGCAGGGCGTCGACAACCACGCCGACTTCCTGATGCTGTTCGCCGACCGCGTCTACAAGCACTGCTTCAACGACGGCGTGCTGACCGACGAGGCCATCCAGGCGCGCTTCGACCGGCTGTGCGCGGAGATCTCCGGCGCGGTGGTCGGCGAGTCGGCGCGCTGGGGCCGCTACAAGGGCGGCGGCGGGCGCTGGACGCGCGACGACGACTGGGTGCCGTACGTCAACTCGGTGCGCTCGCTGATGTCGGGCAACGTGCAGCGCCTGATCAGCGCGCTGCGCAACACCAACGTGCCGGCGCCGCACCCCAAGTACTACCCCGACGTCGACCCGCCGTTGTTCAAGAGCAACGGTGCCACGCTGCGCTCGACCTGGCTCACGGTGCTGCCCGGCTTCCCGCTCACCATCGAGCGCGCCGGCAGCGCGGGCACCGTCTACTGCACGGTCGACGGTTCCGATCCGCGCGCCCCGGGCGGCGCGCCACGCGGCACGCCGGTCGGCTCGGGATTGTCGCTCACCGTGACCACGCCGCTGCACGTCCAGGCACGCACCCTGCACAACGGCGAGTGGAGCGCGCTGCACACGCTCGTGCTCGACGTGGTCCCGACCCTGCCGGTCGAGATCCACGAGTTCATGGCCGAGAACGACGAGGGCGCGCAGGACGAGCGCGGCGAGCGCGAGGACTGGATCGAGATCTGGAACCGCTCGTCACAGCCGTTCCACATCGGCGGCTACCACCTCACCGACAACCTCAACAACCCGACCAAGTGGCGCTTTCCGAGCGGCACGACGATCCCCGCCAACTCGACGATCCTCGTCTGGGCCGACAGCCAGCCGAACCAGGGGCCGCTGCACACCAACTTCGGGCTGTCGACCGACGGGGAAGTCGTCGCGCTGTTCGATCCGAGCGGCACGGTGCTCCTCGACGGCTGCTCGTTCGGTCCGCAGGAGGCCGACGTGTCGATCGGCCGCCTGACCACCGGCGGCGGTTGGTACGCGTTCTCCAGCCCGACGCCGGGCCGCCCGAACCGCCCGTCGCCGGCCGGCCACGTCACCTACCGCGCGGCCAACCTCGGCCCGATCGCCGCGACGCTGCGCGGTGAAGGCACCATGATGCCCGGCGAGTACATGACCCTGCGCCTCGACGACGCGCAGCCGAGCCGGCCGGTCCTGTTCATGATCGGCGTGCAGCCGCTGAGCATCGACTTCGGCGCCCTCGGCAGCGCCCTCGTGCTGCCGATCGCGACGCTGCCGGGCGCGACCGACGCCGATGGCAAGGCGGTGTTCAGCCTGCCCCTGCCGCTGGGCGACGCGGCGCTGCGCGACCTCTCGATCTACACACAGGCGATCGTCGGCGGCGCGGGCGGCGGCCTGACGGAAGCCGTGCTGTCGCGCTTCTGCCCGTGAGCAGGGCGCGCGGTGCGCTCGGTGCCCCGCGCCGCGCGACTGCGACACCGCCCGGACGCGCGCTCGCCGGTTGCCGAACCGACCGGCGGCGCGCACATTCCGGCGCGATGCTCGAACGCCTGCTCCGCGCGGTCCTCGTCGCCGCGACCCCGTCCGTCGCCGCCTGCGTGCAGCTCGGCCCGGGCGATCCGAACCACGGCCACTGGGGGGAACGCGTCGTCGCCGACGTCGGCGTGATGCCGGCGTTCTGGCTCACGGTCGACAGCGACGACGAGGACGTGCCCACGGTCGACCTCTTCGGCCCTGGTGCCGGAGTCCGGCTCGGGATTGGCAACGCCGACCAGAGCGTCGGCCTGCTTTACCAGACCGCGTTCCTGGACGAAGACGACGGTCCGGCGGAGATCGACGTGCACGTGCTGCTGCTCGACTTCGACGTCAGCGTTCCGGTCGAGCCGCAGGGGTTCCTGCTGGTGCACGCGGCCGCGGGGCTCGGCATGGTCAGTCTGGAGTCGCCCGACCCGGCGCTCGACACCACCACCGGCGCGGCGAACCTGCGCCTGCAGCTCGAGCTGCGCCCGATGCGCCGGCTGGCGTTCCTCGCCGGCGTCGGCGCGTTCGCGTTCGGCAGCGCGGGCGACACCGAGGCGTACGGGACCTTCATCGACCTCGGGATGCGCCTGACCTTCTGAACGCGCGACAACGGCGCTCGCGCAGGGCCCGCCGGAGCGGGCCCTGCGTTCACCGCAGCGTCACGTCCGGCGTCAGCGCCCACACGCGCGGGACGCCGCCGCCGGCGAGGACGTCCTGTAGCACGGTCATCGCCGCCGGCACCGGACCGAGGCGCGCGAGCAGCACCCGCGCCGGCCCCTCCGGCACCAGGCTGCGCGCCGAGACGAGCTGCTCGACCATCGCGTCCATGAAGCTGCGCGGCCGCGGCAGGTGCGTGACCGCGACGTCGTCGGCCAGGCCGGCTTCCTTGCGCACCATCGCGAGCGCCTCGTCGAGTCCGCCGACCTTGTCGACCAGGCGCAACTCGACGGCGTGGTCGCCGGAGTAGACCCGCCCGCCGGCGAGCGGGAGCACGGCGTCGACCGTGAGTCCGCGCGACTTCGCCACGAGCGCGAGGAAGCGCTCGTACACGCCGTCGACCATCTGCTGCATGCGGGCCTGCTCGGCTTCGGTCCAGCCGCGGCTCGGCGACGTCATCGCGGCGCTCGGGTCGAGCGCGACCATCTCCTCGTGCATCCCGACCCGCCGGAACAGCGCGCCGAGGTCGGGCTTCAGTCCGAACACGCCGATCGAGCCGGTGATCGTGCCGACCTCCGCGAGGATCGGCCGGCCGATGCAGGTGATCCAGTAGCCGCCCGAGCCGGCGACGCGGCCCATCGAGAACACCACCGGCTTCTTCGCGGCGAGGTCGGTGAGCGCGACGCGGATCGCCTCGCTCGCGGTCGCCGAGCCGCCCGGCGAGTTCACGCGCAGCACGACCGCCTTGATGTTCGCGTCGTCGGCCACCTGGCGGATCAGCTTGACCGTCGCGCCCGACACCATGCTGCCGGGCTGCGCCTCCTTGCCGTCCACGATGCCGCCGTTCAGGTGCACGACCGCGATCGACGGCTCCTCGATCTCCTTGTCCTTCTTCGGCGCGAACAGCTCGGCCAGGATCGCCATCGGGTTGAAGCTCTGCCGCTTCTTCGCCGGCGCGAGCACGGCGTGGAACTCGACGTCGTCGCGCCCGAGCGCCGCCTGCAGCGCGGCGTTCGCGCCGACCCACGGCACGAGCCGGTCGACCAGGCCGGCGGCCTTCGCTTCATGGGCGAGCACGACGCGCTGCGCCTGCAGCGCGCGCACCTTGTCGGCGGTCAGGTTGCGTCCGGTCGCGACGCGCTCGACCAGCTCCCGGTTCATGCGCGCGACCATCTGCAGGTAGTGCTCGCGCAGGTGGTCGCTCATCCGCGGCAGCACGTACGGCTCGACCGCGCCCTTGAAGTCGCCGCAGCGCACGACGTCGAAACGGACGCCGAGCAGGTCGAACAGGTCCTTGAGGAACGACACCGACAGCGACGGCGCCGCGACGTCGAGGACGCCCATCTCGGCCATCAGCACCTCGTCGCACATCGCCGCCAGCTGCAGATGCACCGGCCCGCCGTTTTCCAGGTAGGCGTAGGTGCGCCGCCCGCTCGCGCGGATCTTCGCGATCGTGCGCGCGAGTTCGGCGAGCTGCGCGCCGTTCAGATCCACGGGCTGCGCGAGGTCGAGCAACACGGGTGAGTCGGCGCGGCCCTTGGCCAGCTCCTCGAGCTTCGCGCGCATCGCGTAGAAGTCCTTGGGCGGCTTGCCGCCGCCGGCGAGCAGCGCAGTCAAATCGAAGCCCTGCTCGGGAAGGTCGGCGTACGAGCCTTCGAGGTCGACGCGGTCGACCTTCAACTTGGCCGGAGCAGTCGGAGCGGGCTCGACCGGGTCCTGCGCGCGCGGCGAGGCGAGCACGAGGACGGCGGCCAGGGGAATGAAGAGAGGTCGGTTCATCGACACACCTGCGAAGGGAAAGCCTGGGTTTTCGACGGGCCGGCGGGGGTGAAAGCGTGCGGACGGGACGCCGCCCGTCGCGCCGGGTCGGTCGCGTGGCCCCACCGGGAGGAGCTGCCACCGCGTTTCGACGGGCGGCCATTCTGCGCCAAGGGCCGTTCCCGTCGCAGCAAGGAAGGTCGCCGCGCTCCCGCACCGCGCGGATCGCGCGCACGGAGTGTGACACCACGCGCCTCCCCATCCTGGGTCCGGTGGCTCCCGTCGCCGCACCCCGGTCCGGCGCGCGCGCGTGCGCGCCGCCGCAAGCCGTGGCCGCGATGGGACCGCGTCGTCCGTGGGCGCAAAGCCCGACCCGGTCATGACAACCACCGTCCTTCCCGACCTCGTGTCCGGGTCCCGCGCCGAGCGCGGCCGCGCGCGATCCGCCTCGTGCGAACCGCGCGCCGGCCTCCTCGTCGCGCTCCTCGCCGTGCTCGCGCCCTGCGGCTGCGCACGCCCGTCGGTGCCCGAGGCCCCGCCCGCGAGGCTCGCCGACACGGGGCTCTACGCCGACTTCGCGGCGCGGACGCTCGCTCCGGGCGTCCTCACGTTCACGCCGCAGTACCCGCTGTGGACCGACGGCGCGGCCAAGGAGCGCTGGATCGCCCTGCCGCCCGGCACCACGATCGACGCCTCGGATCCCGACCACTGGGAGTTCCCGGTCGGCACGCGCCTGTGGAAGGAGTTCCGCTTCGGCCGGCCGATCGAGACGCGCTTCATGATGCGGCGCGCCGACGGCACGTGGGCCTACGCGACCTACCAGTGGCGCGAGGACGGCTCGGACGCGGTGCGCGCGCCCGACGCGGGCGTGCGCAACGCCTGCCCGACGGGCGACACGACCGGGCACGACCTGCCCGCGGTCGGCGACTGCCGCCTGTGCCATGAGGGCACGCGCACGCCGGTGCTGGGGTTCTCCGCGCTGCAGCTCTCGCCGGCACGCGATCCGCTCGCGCCGCACGCGGACGCGCCCGAGCCGGGTGACGTCGACCTCGACGAACTCGTCGCGCGCGGGCTCGTGCGCGGCCTGCCGCCGGAGTGGCGCACCGACCCGCCGCGCATCGCGGCGCGCAGCGCGCGCGAGCGCGCCGCGCTCGGATACCTGCACGCCAACTGCGGCAACTGCCACAACGCGGTCGGGCCGCTCGCGCGGCTCGGGTTGCGCCTGGACTACCCGCTGGCCGGCGACGGCCTGTCGCCCGCGCTCGCGACCGCACTGGATGCACCGAGCGGCTTCGTACGCCCCGGCCTCACGCAGCGCATCGCGCCGGGGCGTCCCGACCGCTCCACGCTCGTGCACCGGTTGGGCGCGACCGACCCGCTCGCGCGCATGCCGCCGTTCGGCCGCTACCTGGTCGACGACGAGGCTCTGGCACTCCTCGGAGAGTGGATCGCCGTCGACCTCGCCGGTGCGCCGCTTTCCCACGCTCTCGCGAAGTGAACTGAACCATGAACGCCAAGTCCAAGATCCTGTGCCTCACCGTGCTCGCCGCGATCGCGGCGGTGACTGCTTCCTTCTCTTCCCTGCGACCGCCGGCCGGCGCGACGCCGATCGAACGCGGCAAGTACCTGGTCAGCTCGATGGCCTGCCATGACTGCCACACGCCGTGGACGGTCGGACCGAACGGCCCCGAACCCGACATGAGCCGCATGCTGTCCGGGCACCCGGCCGGCTTGACGCTGCCGCCCGCGCCGAAGGGCACGGACGCGTGGCCGATCACCGCGGCGGCGACGATGACGGCGTGGTCCGGACCGTGGGGCGTCAGCTTCACCGCCAACCTCACGCCGGACCCCGAAACCGGTCTCGGGCGCTGGACCGCCGAGGAGTTCATCGCGGCGCTGCGCACCGGACGCCATCAGGGCCGGGGCCGGCAGATCCTGCCGCCGATGCCCTACCCCATGATCCGCAACCTCACCGACGACGACCTGCGCGCGATCTTCGCGTACCTGATGTCGATCCCGGCGATCGAGAACAAGGTGCCCGAGCCGCTGCCGCCGCAAGCGAACTGACCGGCCGGCGGCGCCCCGCGCGCCGCGGGCTCGTTCAGCGGCGCTCGGCCTCGCCGGTCATCGGCACGAAGCGCACCGGCAGCAGGTCCTCTTCCACGAAGCCGTGCTCGGTGCGCGTCACGCGACGCAGAGTCTGGAACTCCTTGCCGACCGGCATGACCAGGCGGCCGCCCTCCGCGAGCTGTTCGAGCAGGCGCGGCGGCACGTGGTCCGCCGCCGCGGTGACCATGATCGCGTCGAACGGCGCCGCCTCCGGCCATCCCGCGTAGCCGTCGCCGATCCGCGTGTGCACGTTGGTGATGCCCAGCTCGCGCAGCGTCGCCGCCGCGCGCTCCGCGAGCGGTGCGACGATCTCGATCGTGTAAACCTCGGCGCACAGTCGGGCGAGCACGGCCGCCTGGTAGCCCGAGCCGGTGCCCACCTCCAGCACGCGTTCGTCGCCGCGCAGGCGCAGCGCCTCGGTCATGAACCCGACGATGTAGGGCTGTGAGATCGTCTG
>DATGPD010000361.1:0-2160 GCA_035305285.1 Planctomycetota bacterium | reverse complement strand
TGGGGTTCTACGACGACTTCGGCGCGATGAAGTGGTCGGCCGGCGACTGGGTCTGGCACGGCTACACGATGCTGTGCCTCGACACGCCCGAGGATGCGCGCGCGTTTCCGGGCGGCGAGGTCGCGTTGCCGGTGCGGGTCGCGCACGCCGGTTCGGGCCCGTGCACCGGCACCCTGCGCCTGCGGCTGGAGGGCGCGCCCGGGATCACCCTGGAGCCCGCGGTGGGCGATCCGCTCGGCGTGCGGGTGGAGCGCGCCGAAGCGATCGACGCGGCGTCGGGCGAGGCGGCGCTCGCCGTCGAGCCGGGCTCCGTCAGCGAGGCCGTCGTGCTGCGAGTGGCGGTGCGGGACGCGGCAGGTACCCCGGCCGGCGCGCGCGGGCGCGGACCGGGCCGCCCGGTGCGCGTGCGCCTGCACGCGGAGCTGCACGGCAGCCACCCGGCGCGCAACACGTGGGACCTGTGGGTCCTGCCCGAGGCCGCCCCTGCCGACGCGTCCGGCGTGCGCATCGTCGACGCGCTCGACCCCGACACGCTCGCGTTCCTGCGCGGCGGGGGCCGCGTCCTCCTGCGCGCCGGCGACCGACCGCACAGCCTCAAGACGCAGGCGATCTGGTTCCTGCGCGGGGCGTGCTTCGCACCGCCGCACCCGCTGCACGCCCGCGTCCCGGCCGCGCTGCTCGAAGAGCTGCAGACCTTCGACCTCGAGACCGGGCGCGTGCTGCTGTGGGACAGGCTGCAGGGACAGATCGATCCCATCCTCGCGTTCTGGGAGACGCACGACATCGCCGAGGTGCGCGCGCACCTGTTCGCCGGTGACTGCCGCGTCGGCGAGGGCCGGCTGCTCGTCAGCGTGCTCGACCACGAATTCCCCGCCGGCCGCTGGCTGCTCGGCGAGTTCGTCCGCCACCTGACCGCCGGGCCGGCTCCGGCCCGCGCGCTGCGCGAGGCGACGGTCGCCGCGCTCGCCGCGCTGCTCGCGAGCGAGACGATCCCGCTGCCCGAATGGGAGCTGCGCACCGACCCGAAGGACGAGGGGTTGCGCGCCGGCTTCGCGGAGGGCAAGGCGCCCGCCGACGGCTGGCTCAAGGTGCACACCCGCGGCCACTGGGAGGGGCAGGGCGTCGGGCACTACGACGGCGTCGCGTGGTACCGCACCTGGGTCGACGTGCCGGCTAGCTGGCAGGACAAGGCGGTGCGCGCCGTGTTCGAGGGTGTCGACGATTCGTTCCGGCTCTACGTGAACGGCACCGAGGTCGCCCGCTTCGGCGACCCGGAGAAGGACGAGACGGTCTGGCTGCAGCGGGTCAGCGCCGACGTGAGCGCCGCGCTCCGCCCCGGGGAGCGCAATGCGATCGTCCTGCGGGTCGTCGACCACCGCGGGGCAGGCGGGGTGTGGAAGCCGGTGTTCCTGACCACGGCACCGGCCGATGCGAGCAGCGACCTGCTGCACGCGCCGCGCTGAGCCGCCTGCGCGACCCGGCAGCCGGCTCGCGCAGGCGGGTTCGGCGGCAGCCCTTTGCTAGCATCCCACTCTTGGCGTAACACGCCGCGTCGCGAGCGGGCGACCAGACACGATGAAAGTCCTCTCCATCCAGCCGACTCCCAATCCCAACGCCTACAAGTTCTTCCTCGACCGCACGCTGACCTCCCGGCCGCGCGAGATCGCGAGTGCGGACCGCGCGGGCGACGATCCGCTCGCGACCGCGCTCTTCGCGATCGACGGCGTGAAGACCCTGTTCTTCATGGACGACTTCGTCACCGTCACCTGGGAGGACGCGGCAGACTGGCGCGCGGTCACCGAGCGGGTGCGCGCGACCCTGGAGCAGCACGAACCGCCGCGGGCCGTCGCGCACGGGTTGCCGGAGGGCGGCACCGCCGAAGTCGACGACCAGGAGCTGATGGAGCGCATCCAGGCGGTCCTCGACGACCGCGTGCGCCCTGCGCTGGCCGGCGACGGCGGCGGGCTGGAGGTCGTGGGCCTCGAGGCGAAGGTGCTGCGCATCCGCTACCAGGGGGCCTGCGGGAGCTGCCCCAGCTCGATCGCCGGCACCCTGATGGCGATCCAGAACATGCTCCAGTCGGAGGTCGACGAGGAGCTGCAGGTGATCTCCGCGTGAGCGAGGAGCCGTGCCCCGCCTGCGGCGCGCCGCCGCAGCTCG
>DATGPD010000360.1:0-3189 GCA_035305285.1 Planctomycetota bacterium | reverse complement strand
CGTTCTGGTGCGGGCCGATGGGGCTCGCGCGCAACCCGGGACAGACCGGCGACCAGGCCGACTTCGGCGTCGCCAAGTACGGCCTGGTCGCCGGCACCGGCCTGCCTTCGCTGCTGCTCGAAGCGGAAGCGTCCGTCCTGCAGGAAGCCTGCCGACCGGTGCACTTCTTCGAGGCGGACGGCAGCCCGGTGCTCGCACGCAACCATCCCGAGTGGGTCACCTGGTCGGGGCGCACGCACTGGCATTGCGAGGTGTCGCGCGACCGCCTCGGCAAGCCGTGCCCCGAGCCGAAGTTCGAACGCCACGGTTGGGCCGGGAAGGACCGCGAGCACTGGAGCACGAACTACGCCGCGGGCCTGTACCTGCTGACCGGCTGGCCGTGGCTGCGGCGCGAGCTGGAGAACGAGGTCGAACTGTTCCTCGCCGGCGAGACCCTCGATCCCGCCCTGACGACCTCCGGCCCGGGCGCGGCGCGCGGCGTCGGCCGCACCTTGCTCGCCGGTTGCTGGCTCTGGCTGTGCACGGGCAACGAAGCGCTGCAGCGCCGCATCGTCGACCGCATCGAGCGCGTGATCGCGCCGTCGTGGCGGTTCGCCGACCAGCCGGTCGATCGCGTGCGCCCGCTCATGGTGTGCGCGCCGGACGCGCGCATGCTCGACGGGGCGCGCGCTTACTGGAACCCCTGGCAGGAGGCGATCGCGGTGACCGGCCTCGCCGCGGCGCACCGCCTCACCGGCAGCGCGCCGGCGCGCGCGCTCGCCGCCGGGCTCGCCGCGAACCTCGTGCGGCACTGTTTCCGGCTCGACGAGCGCGGCGCGGTGGTCGCGACCGCAATCGCCTGGCGCGACGGCGAGCCGATCCCGCAAGCGGAACTGGAACGCGGCGACAAGTCGGTGGTCGTGTGGTCGTACGGCACCGCGTTCTCGGAATGGGCGCTGCCCGCGGTCGCGATGGCGGCGGTGTACGCGACCGAAGACGGCGACACCGAGACCGCGGCACGTGCCGAGGCGATCCTCGCGGTGCTCCGCCGCGGTGGCAGTCCGCGCCTGCCGGAGTGGGACTGCGTGCGCTGAGCGCGCGACCGCGCGGCGCCGGCAGGAACACAGGCGCGCCCGCGGGGAAACGCCACGGTGCGTTCCCGAGCCGCGCGCGCCTGGTACCTTCCGTCCATGACCCTCCGCATCGCGCGCGGCGCGGCAGCGTTGCTCCTCCTCTCCGCCGCGTGCATCCCCGACCTCGAATCCCGGCGGGTCGAGAATCCCTATCCGCTCGCCGGCTTCACCGGGCCGGACACGCTGCCGCCCGCGCCGTCCGGCACCGTGGAAGGGATGGACCTCCAGGGCCCGTGGCGAGTGACCAGCGTGGTCCACGAGGACGGGGACTCGACGATCGAGCACCTCTTCGAGCCCGGCTGGTTCCTGCTGGTCACCGGCGGCTCGGTGACCTCACTGCAGGGCGTGCCGCCGGAGTGGATGCTGCCGCCCGGCAGCGACTGGCACCTCAACCGCGTCGACCGGCGCGGCGTCGCGCTCGGCTTCGGCTTCGCGACCCGCCGCGGCACGCTCTCGTTCCTGCACTACGCGTTCGTCGGTGCCGCGCTCAGTGCCAACCACATGGAGGCGGTCGAGGCGGTGCACTTCGAGGACGAGTCGACCGAGACCGTGCGCTGGTCGATGTGGAAGGTGCGCCTCGAACGCATCCCGGAGCCGCCCTTGGTCACCACGGTGCCGACCGCACCGCACTGGCCGCGATAGCGTGCATGCCGGGTCCGCCGTGCTGACGATGGCGGACGGGCCGGGCGTGCGCCTCACGGACGCACCGCTGCTGCACGTCGCGGAGCCGCAGGACGTGGTCGTCCGGCTGCCGCGGTGCGTCGGCTGATCGCCCGTCGGACGAGCGGCGCGAGCGCCGCCCGACGTGCGTTTCCGTTGCAAACCGCGCGCGGCCCCCGCGCTCCCGGGGTCGGCCGGATCCGTGCACGTTCCGTCGTGACCGCCGCGCCACGCAACGAGTTGTACGCACCGGGCCGGTGTTGCGGCACGCACGATCGCACAGCAAACGCAAGGGTGCCGCGCCCGCGCGAGCCGTGCCCGGCCGCCGGCGCGTAGGGAAGGCGCGTGGCTCGCGTGCGTGCGCGTGCGCGCCTTCGCGCAGTTCTCCTGCTCCACCGCATGCGTTCCCACCTCGTACGCACTCTCGCTCCCGCTCTGGTCGCGCTGCTCCTGAACGCGGGCGGGGCGACGCAGGGCCTGACCTTCGCGATCACCTCGGATCAGGACTCGGGCCAGGGCACGCTGCGCTGGGCGATCGAGCAGGCGAACCGCGTCGCCGCGCAGGCGTCGCCGGGCAACCGCATCTCGCTCACGTTCGCGTCGGGGCTGGCGGGCCGGACGGTGACGCTCCGCTCGTTCCTGCCCTACCTGCTCGCGAGCCACGTGACGTTCGCCGTGGCCGGCACGAACCCGGCGCCGGTCACGATCGACACCGGCACGGGCACCGGCACGGTCCTGGTCGTGACCGGCGACGACGTCGTGTTCCAGGACCTCGTGTTCCACAAGCCGGCGAGCTCCAACTTCCCCGGCGACAACGTCATCCTGGTCGGCGCGCGCGGCACGCGTTTCGTGCGCTGCCGGTTCACCAACCCCGTGGACGCCGGGATCTTCGCCGTCGGTGCCCCGCACACGACGGTGCAGGACTGCCGGTTCGAGACCACCGGGCGCGGGGCCGGCATCCTCGCGCAGGACGGCTCGGACCACTTCCGCGCGGAACGCTGCACGTTCTCGGGCTTCACGAACGGCGCCGGGTTCGCCGCCGCCGGCATCGCCGACGTCGTCGTGCGCGACAGCACGTTCACCGGCAACCGCACCGCGCTGCTGCTGGTCGAGGTCTGCCGCAGCGTCGTGTTCGGCCCCGGCAACCGGATCACCGGCAACCTCACGATGGCGATCGACGCGAGCACGGTCGCGCCCACGCGGTTCGAGGACCCGGGCGACGTCGGGCTGCGCGTCACCGAGACGACGATCACCGGCAGCGGGTCGAGCGCCATCCTCCTGCAGGACCGCTGCACGCGCGTGGTGATCGAGAAGTCGGTGTTCGATGGCAACGGCGCGAACGACGGCGCCGCGCAGATCGCCAGCGTCGGCTGCGGCTCGGTGACCCTGGTGGAGAACGTGATCCGCAACGGCCGCG
>DATGPD010000359.1:0-4447 GCA_035305285.1 Planctomycetota bacterium | reverse complement strand
GCCGCGCGCCTTGGCGACCGCGACCAGCTCGGCGGCGGTGCGGAACGGCGCGACCGGCGGGGAAGGCGGCGCGGTCGTGACCGACGGGTCGGTGCCGGCGCGCTGCACGAATCCGCCGCCGATCGAGAACCACATCTCCTCGTGCAGCACGCCGCCGCCGGCGTCGAGCGCGCGGAACACGACCGTGTTCGGGTGGGGGACCGCGTAGTCGGGCAGGTCGGCGGGCGCGAAGACGACGTCGTCCGGGGCGAGGGTGACGGCGCCGTCGCCGAAGGGGACCACCGGTTCGCGCCGCAGGCGGTCCGGCAGGGCGAGCAGGGCGTCGGGATCGCAGGTCTCCGGTTCCCAGCCGAGCAGCCCGCCGAGCACCGCCCGGTCGGTGCCGTGTCCGCGTCCGGTGGCGGACAGCGACCCGCGCAGCTCGGCGAGCAGGCGCGCCGGGCGGACGCCGGCGGAGATGCAGCGGCGGCGGAAGAACAACGCGGCGCGCATCGGACCGACGGTATGGCTCGAACTCGGGCCCGGACCGATCCGGAACATGTCGAGCAGACGGACGGTGATCGGCGAGGAGACCATCGACGGGAGCGCGGGGCGCGGGCCGGAAGGATAGGGCGGCGGTGCGCGCGGCACACGGACGGCGCGCGCGGACCGCGGGGCGCGGCGCGGCAGCGGGCGAAGGAACCTGCCGGGCGATCACGTGCGCGGCACGCGCTTCTTGACCCGTACCACCTGCTCGGGCAACTTGAGCCGGGCGAGCAGCCGGGACGCGAAGCTCCCCGAGTCCCGAGCGGTTCGGCAGAGCGTCCCGTTCGCGCCGCCGTGCATGCGGCGGTATCGGCTCGGGTCGTATTTGCCCGCCTCACGTACCGTGCCGAAAGAACTGCGCATGCACGCCGCCGCCGACCAGGATCCTCCGATGACGCACACCGTGCCCAAGACCGCGCGCCTGACGTACGGCGACACCGAGATCGAGCTGCCGGTCATCGTCGGCAGCGAGGGCGAGGCCGCGATCGACATCCGGCAACTGCGCGCCAAGACCGGGCTGATCACCTACGACCCCGGCCTCGGCAACACCGGGTCGTGCATGAGCAAGATCACCTTCCTCGACGGGGAGCGGGGCGTGCTGCGCTACGCCGGCTACGCGATCGAGGAGCTGGCCGAGAGGAGCAACTTCCTCGAGGTCGCCTGGTTGCTGATCCGCGGCGAGCTGCCGACCCAGACCGAGCTGAACGAGTTCCGCCGTGAGATCACGTACCACACGATGATCCACGAGGACCTCAAGCGGTTCTTCTCGGCGATGCCCAAGCTCGGCCACCCGATGGCGGTGTGCGCCGCGACGGTGGGGGCGCTGTCGACCTTCTACCAGGACCTCAAGTACGACGACCCGTCCCAGGCACGCCGGGCGACCGCGGTGCGCCTGCTCGCCAAGATGCCGACCATCGCGGCGTACTCGTACAAGCACAGCATCGGCCAGCCGTTCATGTATCCGCGGAACGAGCTGGACTACGCGTCGAACATCCTGCACATGATGTTCGCCACGCCGTGCGAGCCGTACGAGCCGGATCCGGTGATGGCGAAGGCGCTCGACCTGCTCCTGATCCTGCACGCCGACCACGAGCAGAACTGCTCGACCAGCACGGTGCGCACGGTCGGCAGCTCGCAGGCGAACCTGTTCGCCAGCGTGTCGGCCGGCATCTCCGCGCTGTGGGGGCCGCTGCACGGCGGCGCCAACCAGCAGGTGATCGAGATGCTGATCTCGATCCGCGACGGCAAGCGCTCCGCGAAGGAGTTCATGGAGCTGGCCAAGAAGAAGGAGAGCGGCGTGCGCCTGATGGGCTTCGGCCACCGGGTGTACAAGAACTACGACCCGCGCGCGCGCATCCTGAAGAAGGCCTGCCACGAGGTGCTCGGCCGCCTCGGCTCCAAGAGCCCGCTGCTCGAGATCGCGATGGAGCTGGAGGACATCGCGCTCAAGGACAGCTACTTCATCGAGCGCAAGCTCTATCCGAACGTCGACTTCTACTCCGGGATCATCTACCAGGCGCTCGGGATCCCGATCGACATGTTCACCGTGTTCTTCGCGCTCGGTCGCCTGCCCGGCTGGATCGCGCAGTGGCTCGAGTACCACCGCGACCCCGACGCGCGCATCCTGCGCCCGCGGCAGATCTACATGGGGCCGCGGACGCGCAGCTACGTGCCGGTCGACAAGCGCTGAGCGGCGCGGCGGGCGCGCGGGGCGCGCACGGCGCACGGCGATGACCGACGACTTCTACTGCGACGAGGTGCTCAGCGGGCGGACGCCGGTGCGCGTCGTGCGCGAGACCGACACGGTGCTCGCCTACCACCACACCCGGCCGCACTGGCCGGTGCACATCGTGGTGATCCCCAAGCGGCACGTGCCGTCGCTCGTCGACCTCGGCGACGCCGATCCCGCACTCCTGCACGAGCTGCTCGCCGTGGTGCGCGAGGTCGCCGCCGAGGTGCTCGCGGAGCACGGCGCGGCGCGGGTGTTGACCAACCTCGGCCGCTACCAGGACAGCAAACACCTGCACTTCCACGTCAACTCCGGGGAGCCGGGCGGCGCGCCATGAACCGCCTGCCGCGCGTGCCGCCCGACGTGCTCGCCGCGTTCGCGCTGGAGGGCGACGTGGTCGCCGACGAGCCGTTCGAGCGCGGCCACATCCACGACACCTTCGTGTCGACCACCGAGGTCGGCGGGCAGCGGAGGCGCTGGCTGCACCAGCGGCTCAACGAGGACGTGTTCAGCGACGTCGCGTCGGTGATGCACAACGTCCTGGTGGTGACCCGGCACCTGCGGCGCAAGCAAGGTGACGGCCGCACCCTGCGCCTCGTCCCGACCCGCACCGGCGAGCCGTACCTGCGCGCGCCGTCGGGGCCCTGGCGCACCTACGAGTTCGTCGAGGGCACCGAGACGTTCGACCTGTGCCGCGGTCCCGACCAGGCCTACGCGGCGGCGTACGCGTTCGGGCGCTTCCAGGCCGACCTCGCGGACCTCGACCCGCGCGAGCTGCGCGAGACCATCCCGGACTTCTGCAGCACACCGCACCG
This sequence comes from Planctomycetota bacterium, assembly GCA_035305285.1. Taxonomy (GTDB): domain Bacteria; phylum Planctomycetota; class UBA1135; order UBA1135; family UBA2386; genus DATGPD01. Next base: position 1,378 of record DATGPD010000359.1, on the reverse strand, counting down.
CCTGCGTCAGCTCGACGCGGTGGTCGCCCAAGACCCGGTCGGCCGCCTCGCCGGGGTGCACGCCGAGCTGGCGTTCGTCGACCGCCGGCGCAGCTTCGCCCGGTTGATCGAGAAGGAACAGCGCGCCGGCCGGCTGCCGGTGCGGATCGTGCACGGCGACACCAAGCTCAACAACGTGCTCTTCGACCGCGCGACCGGCGAGGCGGTGTGCGTCGTCGACCTGGACACCTGCATGCCGGCGTACTCGCTGTACGACTTCGGCGACCTCGTGCGGTTCACCGCCGCCACCTGCGCCGAGGATTCACCCGACCCGGCGGAGGCGGGCACCGACCTGACGCTGTACCGCGCCCTGGTCGAGGGCTACCGTGCGGCGACCAGGGACTTCCTCACCCCGCTGGAAGTGACCTTGATGCCGCTCGCCGCGCGCCTCGTCACGTTCACCATCGGCGTGCGTTTCCTCACCGACCACCTGGAAGGCGACGTGTACTTCAAGGTCGCGCGCCCGGGGCACAACCTCGACCGCGCGCGAGTGCAGTTCGCGATGGTCGCCGCGATGGAGGAGATGGAGCGGGAGATGCGTGTCGCATGAGCGCCGGGCCGTCCGCTTTCTCCGGCCGCGGCGCGCGGCGCTCCGCTAAGGTGTCGGCGTGAGCGCGGCTCTCGAAGCACGCGACGTCTACCGCTTCCATGACGTCGACGGCCATCGCCACCCGGTGTTGAAGGCGATCTCCTTCAGCCTGGAGCGCGGCACGTTCACCACGATCATGGGCCCGTCGGGCTCGGGCAAGTCGACGTTGCTGCACATCCTCGCCGGGCTGGACACGCCGTCGGCGGGCGACGTGCTGCTCGACGACGTGTCCATCGCGACCGCCGACGAGGAGTCCCGCACCCGCCTGCGGCGCGAGCGCATCGGGTTCATCTTCCAGTTCTTCAACCTGATGCCCGACCTGACCGTCGAGGAGAACGTGCAGCTCCCGCTGCTGATCGCGGGCCTCGACCCGGCGCGCTACCGCGACCGGATCGACGAGCTGTTCGACCTGCTGCGCCTGCAGGACCTGCGCAACCGCGCGCCGCGCCGGCTGTCCGGCGGCGAGATGCAGCGCACCTCGATCGCGCGCGCGCTGGTCACCGAGCCGCCGTTGCTGCTCACCGACGAACCGACCGGCAACCTCTCGTCGAAGGACGGCGAGACGATCGTGAAGACCCTGCGCGACGTCGCCGACCGCTTCCACACCACGGTGCTGCTGGTCACGCACAACCCGCGCGACGCCGCCGCCGGCGACCGCGTGCTGTTCCTGCACGACGGGCAGATGAACCCGGAGCACGCCCTCATCGGAGGCAACCTGAGTGCGGCTGACGTCTTTCGTCGTCTGCAGGA
>DATGPD010000358.1:0-2961 GCA_035305285.1 Planctomycetota bacterium | reverse complement strand
GAGCGACTCGTCAGTGAGCTGATCCAGCCCGGCGACGCGTAGTCGATGATCCGCGACCACACGCCGGTCGTCTGCGTGGTCGGCTGGTTGTCGGCCGAGTAGCCGAAGCTGCCGAGCTCGCTGCAGCCGGAGCTGGTGCCGATCGCGATCACGTTGCCCTGGTCGTCATATGTGTAGAACAGCTGCGCGATTGGGGCCCCGCTCGGCAGCGTCAGCTGCACGACATCGCCGAGCTGATCGTAGGCGTAGCCGAGCGTGCCGGTGGCCGTGACCGCGCCCGCGACGTCCTGGCGCACCGACGTCACGTTGCCGGCCGCGTCATAGCCAAACGTCTCGACGACCGTGATGTCGCCGGCCGTGGGCGTGAGCGTGGGCGCTGCGTTGCTGGTCGTCGTCGTCCACTTCATGCCGATCAGCGCGGGCTGATCCCCGGGCCCGTCGTAGACCGTCACGACCTTGGCCGCCGCGCCATTGCTGCCCGCGACCGGCCAGCTTGGATCATCGACGTGCTGCTCGAGCACGCTCGCATCCCAGGCGCCCTGCACCGTGCCCTCCTCGACCATGCGGCCGATCGCGTCGTAGCCCTCCGCGAGCCGCCCGACCGCGGGACCGAGCACCTCGAAGCCGCGCTGGCGCAGCGCGTCGAGGTTGCGCTGCACGACGGGCGCGGTCCACATCGCGTCGTTCATCGCCGGGCACAGCACGCGTCGGCACCGGCAGGTGAGCGCGAGCAGGCACACCGGGTCGTCGGCGACGCCGGCGGCGAGCCGCGCGAGGAGGCCCGCGGTCGCCGGCGCGATCACGAAGACCTCGGCTTCCTTCGCAGCGGCCAGATGCGGCGCGCTGCCGTCCGGGTCGAGTTGGGTGGCGGACAGGATCACCGGACGGCCGGTCAGCCCGGCGAAGGTAAGCGGGCCGACGAACTCGGTCGCCGCGCGGGTCATCGCCACGCGCACCGCGGCGCCGCGCTGCACGAGCTGCGAGACGAGTGCGGCGACCTTGAACGCGGCGATGCCGCCGCCGACCCCGACCAGCACGCGCCGGCCCGCGAGAGCGCCGCCGGTCACGAGCGGAGCAGCGCGCGCACGCGCGCGATCGTGTCGGCGAGGTCGACGTTGACGATCACGTGGTCGTAGAGGTCCTGGTGGCGCATCTCCTCGGCGGCGATCGCCACCCGCCGTTCGACCTCCTCGGCGCCGTCGGTGCCGCGCGCGAGCAGCCGGCGGCGCAGCTCCTCCAGACTCGGCGGGGCGAGGAACACGTAGAGGCCGGGCACGCCGCCCTCGCGCAGCTGCCTGGTGCCCTGGACCTCGATCTCGAGGAGGAAGATCCGTCCCTGCTCCAGCGCGCGCTGCATCGGCGCGCGCAGCGTGCCGTAGCAGCGCCCGTTGTACTCGGCCCACTCCAGGAACTCGCCCGCCGCGACCTTCGCCATGAACTCGGCGTGCGTCAAGAAGTGGTAGTCGACGCCGTCCTGCTCGCCGGGACGCCGTGCGCGGGTGGTCGCCGATACCGAGAACTCGATGTTCGGGTCGGCCTTGAGCGCCTTGACCACCGAGGTCTTCCCTGACCCCGACGGCCCGGAGATCACCACCATCCGACCCGGCGTTGGCGCTGCGCTACTCAAGGTTCGCCACCAGCTCGCGGAGCTTCTCGATCGCCGCCTTCATCCCGACCACCTCGTGCGCGATCGGCGCGTCCTGCGCCTTGCTGCCGAGCGTGTTCACCTCGCGCAGCAGCTCCTGCAGCAGGAACTCGAGGCTGCGCCCCACCTCGCCGCCCGCGGCGAGCATCTGCTCGCTGCGGTCGAGGTGCGCATCGATGCGCTGCAGCTCCTCGCTCGCGTCCGAGCGCTCGGCGTACAGCGCGACCTCGCGCAGAACGTCGCCCGGCTCCATCGGCCGCGCCTGACCGGCGAGGAAGTCGTTCACCCGCTGCAGCAGGCGGCCGCGCCACTCGGCGAGCGCGGTCGGCGCGCGCTCCGCGACCGCGGCGCGTCGGCGGCGCAGCTCGGCGAACAGCTCCGCAGCCGCGCGCGCGGTCGCCGCGCCCTCGCGCAGGCGCTCCGCGACGAGGTTCTCCAGCGCGCGATCGAGCAGCGCGCGGAACGCGGGCGACGGCTCGCGCGCCGCGCGCGGGCCCTCCTGCGCGGGCGCGAGCACGCCGGGGACGGCGAGCACGTCGCCGAGCGTCGGCGGCGCGAGCCCCGCCGCCTCCGCCGCCGCGCGCAGGGCGCGCGCCGCCGCCGTGAGCGCCGCGCTGTCGATCGCCACCGGGCCGGCGTCGGAGGTCGCCTCGACGACGCAGGTGACCGTGCCGCGCCGCAGCCGCGCCGCGATCGCGCGCTCGATCGCCCCTTCCATCCCGGCCGCCGCCGCGGGCAGCCGCTGCTTGATCGTCAGGCCGCGGCCGTTGACCGCGCGCAGCTCCACGACGGTGCGACCCAGTTCGGTCTCACCGCTCGCGGTGCCGGAACCGGTCATGCTCGCGACGCGGTTCACGCATTCCAAAACATGTGCAGCAGGATCGCCGAGCCGACGAACACGCCGGCGAGGCTGAAGGTGAACTTGTTGATGCCGCGCGTCTTGACGCCGAAGGTCTCGGCACCGACGCCGCCGAACGCCTCCGCCAGGCCGCCGCCCTTGCTCTCCTGCAGCAGGACGACGATGCTCAGCAGGATCGCTGAGCCGAGGAACAGGATCCAGAGCACGAGTCTGATGGAGGTCCACATGGCGCGGCGCGGGCGAAAGGGGCGGGAATGATCGGCGCCGCCAGCGCCCGGCGCAAGCGCGCCGGACGCAAAAGGCCCGCCGCGCCTGCCGGCCGCCCGGCGCCGGAGCGACGCGGGCTCCGCGCATCGTCACCGGCATGCCGGGATGCAGGGTCACGCCGGACGCGGCCACGACGTGGAACGGGATCCCCGGCCGCCGGCACCGCGCCGGACGCGACCGTGCCGAAGCG
>DATGPD010000357.1:0-3236 GCA_035305285.1 Planctomycetota bacterium | reverse complement strand
GCGCCACCAGCGCGCGCGGTTCGACGGCCCGGGCGAGCCGTCCGGCTCGCAGATCCCGCTGGCCGCGCGCCTCGTCCGCATCCTCGGCGACCTGCTCGAAGGCAGCCGGGACGGCGCCGACCTCGTCGCCGGCTTCTCCGCACTCGAGTCGCGATCGGAATACGACCCCGAGCTGGTGAAGCTGGTCAGGCAGGCCGTGCTGCCCCGGATCTCGCGCGACTGCGAGCTGCAGGCGGGCTGCGAACCGGCGTGGGTCGGGGTGCGGGCCCTCGTGCCCGGCCAGGTGCTCATGGCCGACGTGTTCACGCGCGAAGGCACGCGCCTGGTCGTCGCCGGGCAGACCCTCACCCACACCATCATCGAGCGGTTGAAGAACTTCGCCGCCACGGTCGGCGTGCGCGAGCCGATCGCCGTGCAGGGCGCCCGGATCGTCGTGCGTCGCTGACGGTCCCTCCGCCTTCCCGCCCGGCCGCGCGCGGCGACACGGGGCCGAAGCGCGCACCGGGGCCCGGATCGAGACCGCCCGCACGACGGTGTCCCGTTCCTCGACTCCCGGGCACAGGGGGTCAAGGTCGCGCTACCTCCGCTCGATACGGCGGCCCGGGAGGTGCCCGGATGAAGACCGTTCTGCTGGTTGACGACGACGCCACGATGCTCGAACTGATGCGGACGAGCCTGGAGGGCCAGCCGCTGCGGATCCTGGAGGCGCGCGACGGCGAGGCGGCCCTGCGCACCATCTGGCGCGAGCACGTCGACGCGATGGTGCTCGACTGGATGCTCCCCGGCCTGGCCGGCATCCACGTCCTGCGCTCGCTCGCGCGCCACGGCATGAACCCGCCGACGATCATGCTGACCGCGAAGTCGCGGGAGCGCGACGTCGAGCGCGCGCGCTGCGCCGGCGTGGAGCACTACATGACCAAGCCGTTCAGCCCGGCGGAGCTGGCCGCGAAGGTCGAGCAGCTGCTCGCCTGACCGCCGGGGCCGCGCACCCGCCGCGTGGTCGAGAGGCCACGCGGCCGGCGGGCGCATCAACCACCAAGGGGAATCCGATGCGACAGATCATCCTGACCGTCACCCGCGAAGAGCGCGTGATCCAGCAGTTCGCGTTCGCCGCGCGCACCGTCACCATCGGGCGCGTGGTCGAGAACGACGTCGTGCTCGACCACCCCAACGTGTCGCGCATGCACGCCGAGATCAGCGCGGAGGACGGCAAGCTGTTCGTCGACGACCTCGGCAGCGCCAACGGCACGCTGCTGAACGGACGTCGCGTCGATCGCGCCGAGGTGCGCCACCGCGACGTGCTCGCCATCGGCCCGTTCAAGCTGCACGTCGCGGTGCAAGAGCCCAACGCGGAGCGCCCGACCACCAACCTGTTCGGCCGGGCCGAGACGATCCGCATCCGGTAGTCGCCCACCGGAAACGCGCGGCAACCGCCGGACCGCACGCGCTCGGCGTGCGGCGCCTGTCCCGAGCACCCCCACCCGCGCTCGTGCAGCGCAGCACGCGGCGGCTACCGACGTAGCGGCACGCAGAACGTACGCCGCAGGCGGTCGCGCCCGCCGGTGACCAACTCCAGCTCCAGGTGCGTCCCGGTCACCGGAGCGCGGAACGAGACGTCGATCGGGTAGACGAGGGCGCCGCGCGCGGCGCCGCGTTCGGCCGGCTCGTCGAAGGTCCCGGCGATCTCCTGCTCGCCGAGCCGGACCGTGTAGTGCGCGAGCCGCGTCGCGGTCCCCGGACGCAGGACGGCGGACGCGCGGAAGCGCACCGTGTCCGCCTCGTGCGCGACTTCGTAGCCTTCGAGCCCGATGCGGACCACGAGGCCGCCCTCCGCGATCAGGTGACCGAGCGCGGCGACCTGCGCGTTGATGTCGCGCGCCAGCGCGTCGACGATGCATTCCTCGACCGTGGCACGCGTCGTGCCGCTCGTGGTGACCAGGAACGCGGCGGGGACCACGATCGACGCGAGGTACGGCAGCGGGTTGCCCGCCCGGTCGATCAGGTTGAGGTCGATCTGGCGCATCTGCGCGTGCGTGTAGCCGATCCGCGCGCGCTGGTCGGACAGCGACGCGAGCCCGTCCTGCATCGGATCGACGACGTGCAGGTGCGCGACCATCTGCACGTCGAACCGGTAGGTGCGGTCCGGCACGAGCCACGAGAGCGGACCGCCGATCAGGAACAGCACGAGGTTGAGCCACAGGCGGTCGTTGGTCTCGGTGGTGACCGTCGGCACGACGCGCACCTCGCAGTCGAGCAGCAGGTTCGCGCGCGCACCGACCGCGAGCCGCACCAGTTCGTCCTCCGCGGCGCCGCCGGCGATCACGCACGCGTCCGCGAACGCGCCGCTCGCCAGTTCCTCGGCCAGACGCGCCGCGAGCCGCTCCGGCTCGACCGCCACCTCGAACGCGGCCGGCCCTTCGTCCGCGTGCTGCTCGACGCGGATCGGCGCGATCGCCACCCGGAACGGGAGGGCGGGACCGTTCCCGCCGCCGGTCGCGCAGCCCGAGGTCAGGATGCAGAGCGCGGCTGCCAGCCGCACGCGTCGCGGCCCGTTCACCGCAGCACCTCGTAGGTGGTCCGCCCCTCGCCGGCCTGCAGGATCGCCTCGCACAAGGCAGAGGCGGCCGCGGCACAGCGGAAGCCGACGTGCTCGCCCGACCACGAGCGCGGCCGGGAGTCGGCGGTCGCGAAGCCGGGCGACGGGTCGTGGAACGACGGCCCGGCGATCCAGAACTCGGACGCGCGCGCCAGCTCGTCGGGCGCGAGCACGTCGAGGCACAGGCTGGCGCGCGTCGCGCGCAGCCCGGCCGCGAGGCCGCGTTCGTGCGCGGGCGACTGCGTCCACTCGGCGACGTTGCTGCACAAGTTGCGGATCCCGCTGTCGGCGGCGATGTCGTCGCCCGCGTGCACCGGCCACGGCCGGGCGCCGGCGCCGGCGCCGACGTTGACGTTCGCGCTGGCCGTGCGTCCGGGTCCCGGGGGCGGACACGTGGTGGCGCGGTAGGCGAGCCCGCCGCGCGCCGCGTATTCCCACTCGACGAAGGTCGCCAGGCGCCGGCCGCTCCACGCGGCGAAGGCCCACGCCTCGTCCCACGTGACCCCGGTCATCGGCAAGTCGGGCGCGCCGGCGGCGACGCGCTCCGCCAACCGCGCGCGGCGCGCCCCGTCCGGACGGCTTCCCGGCAGCCAGTGCGCGGCGTCGTCCCAGCCGTCGGCGGCATGCAGGAAGCGCGCGA
>DATGPD010000356.1:0-3752 GCA_035305285.1 Planctomycetota bacterium | reverse complement strand
GTGGCCTACTGGCGCTGCCGGCTCGCCGGACGACGCGCGGCGATGTTGCTGCTCGGTGCGGAGAACCTGGTCCGCCTCGGCCGCTTCTTCAGCCGCGTCGGCCTCGCCGCGGTCGCGCTCTCGCGCTGGGTGCCGGTGCTGCCCGAGGCGCTCGCGTGCCTCGCGGGGCTCGCGCGCATGCCGGCCCCGCGCTTCACCGCCGCGCTCGCAGTCGGAAGCCTCGCGATGTCATTCTCGTTCGCCGCGCTCGGCGACGCGTACGCGGAGCAGCCCGCGTTGGGGTTGCTGTGGAGCGCGGTCGTGCCGTGCGCCGCGTGGCCGCTCCTGCGGCTCGGGTCCGGCGCACGGGAGGGCGCGGCGGAAGAACGCGAGGGCGAGGGCACGGCGGCGGAGGCGGATGCGGCCGCGGCGCGAGACCGCCCGCGGCGATGAGGATGAGGGTGCGTGTGCGCGGCGCTCCGGTTCTCCGCGCGCGGCATCGCGGTTGCTGAACCCGCGCCGTCCCGGCGGCGCGGCACGCGATGGCTTCCCTTCGCGGCCGCGCGCTGCACCACCACGAGTGAGGAACGAGCATGGTCGACCTTGGCAAGGCCGCAGTCGCAGGCATCGGCGCGAAGCTGCTCACCGGCGGCATCATCACCTTCATCATCGTCTTCGCGTTGATCTACTGGCTGCTGTGAAGGCGATGCTGCTGCCCTGCACCGCGCGCAAGCGTTGCAGGTCGGATTCCGGAGAAAGCCCCGGCAGACCCGAGCGACGGGCACGCACACGGAAGGCGCTGCCGCGGCGCAGGACGGCGCCGCGCACGCGCGACTGAGCCGACGAGCGCCCGGTCCGCTCGCGCGCATCTGCGCGCGATGCCGCACCTGCGTTACGCGCATCGCAGCCGCAGCTGCGTCACTCCACGTCCAGGGCGCAGGGCGCGCGCCGCGCGCACTCCGATCTCGACGCCCGAGGTCTCCGGCGTCCTGCCCTGCCGGAACGCGCTGCGCGCTTCCGTGACGTGCGATCCCCGGTCACCGCCGCGAAGGACGCAGTACCCGCCCGGGGTGGGCACGCCCGGCAGTCCCTCCCGCAGTCCGTCACCGGCCCGCACCGGATGCTGGTAGCCGAACGACTCGCACGGGGTCAGCTCGGTGACGTTGCCGACCACATCGTGCAGGCCGAAAGCCGTTCGCGGCGAACCTTCCCGCGCGACTCGGCCGCGCTGGTCGCGGCGGCACACCGGCTCGCACTGATGGTGCGCCTGCGTCCGGAAGCGCTCGACGAACGCGCGGTGCGCTGCCCGGCAGCGCCCCGTTCTCCACGGACGTGATGCTCGGGGCGGTGGACGCGGTGGACACCGACGCGGCGCAGGAGTTGCTGGCCGGCCTCACCGGCCACGCGACCGCCGCGCGCCATCTCCGCCGGTCGGAAGGTCGCCACACCGTCGCCGGAGCGGCGCGCAGTGCAACCGCTGCCGGTCCCGGTGCACCCGCCGGGCAGCGCGCGGCCGCCCGTGGCATCGCTCCGACCCATCGGGCCGTCCCGCTCAACTCCGCGCGCGCCGGCGGTCGATCAACGCACGGGAATGGACGAAGGGAGTCGGCACCTCGCGCGGCTGCTGAGTACGTACCTCGCCTGCCTGGCGTTCGCGGTGACGTTCCTCGCGACCAACCTGCTCGGCGGGGGCCTCGGCGCTGCGCTGCAGCGCGGCGTGCTCGCCGCCGCGGTCGCGCTGGTGGTCGCGCGCCTGCTGGCGGTCGCGGTCCTCGACCTCGTGTTCAGCGCGATGGCGCGCGACCGGGCAGCCCGCCAGCGGGCGGAGGCCGGTGAATGAGGACGGGCCAGGCCACCCTGCCGCGCAGCCGCGCCGACCGCGACCGTCTGGTCGAGCAGTACCTGCCGCTCGTCCGCCACGTGGTGTCGCGCATGGCGATCCGCTGGCCGAACGGCATGACGTCGGACGACTTCTTCTCCGCCGGCGTGCTCGGGTTGATGCACGCCGCAACGACGTTCGACGCGGCGCGCGGAGCGAGCTTCAAGACCTTCGCCTACACCGCGATCCGCGGCGCGATCCTGGACGAGGTGCGGCGCCTCGACCCGGTGCCGCGCTCACGGCGCGAGCGCCTGCGCGAGCTGGACCGGGCGGCCGAGCGCCTGCGCAGCCGCCTCGACCGCGCGCCGCTGCTCGAGGAGCTGGCCGCCGAGCTGGGCGTGTCGGTCGACGAGCTGAGCGAGGACCTCGTCGCCCTGCACACCACGCACCTGCTGTCGCTGGACGCCGGCGAGGACGGCGCGCCCGGGCTCGGACTACAGCTCGGTTGCCCGACGACGCCGCAGCCGGTCGACGTGGCCGAGCGGAACGAGCGCATCGAGCGCCTGACCCGCGCGATCGCGGAGCTTCCCGAGACCGACCGCAAGGTCGTGGTCCTCTACCACTACGAGAACCTCTACCTGAAGGAGATCGGCGAGATCATCGGGGTGACCGAGTCGCGCGTGTGCCAGATCCTCGCGCGCGCGCACGCCCGCCTGCAGGGCAAGCTCGCGGAGGCGCGCTGAGCGATGGGCGCCGCGTTCGATCCGCGCCTGCCGCCGACGGCCCCGCTCGGGGTGAAGCCGCCGGAAGGGCGTGCGGCCGACGCGCGGCGCCGGGCCTTCGAACGCGCCATGCAGCGGCGGACCACGCCGCCGCCGGTCAGGAAGACGGCCGACCAGCAGGGACCGGGCGTGCACGTCGACGACGAAGGGCGCGCGCACGTCGACGTGCTGGCGTGAGCGCACGGGCTGGGCCGGCTGCAGCGCGGAGGCGCCTGTCCGCGCGCCGTGCGCGCCGCCGCAGCGGACCTTCAGCCCCGTGCGCGCGCGTGCCGATGACTCGGGCGCGGGTCTCCGCCCGCGCGAGCCCCGCAGGCAGGGCCGAGGTCGGAATGAGCGAAACCCATCGCGGAGTGATCCGGGCGCACGCCGTCCGGCGGATCGACCAGCCGGCGTTCGTCGCCGACGGCTGCACGCCGAGCGGCGGGATGACCGTCGTCCCGATCGTCGAGCACGGCCGCGTGGCCGGCATCGAAGTGCGCTGCCGGTGCGGCGAGTCGGTGCTCATCGAGTGCGTGTACGAGGAGCAGACCGCATGAGGGCCGCAGCGTTCGCCGTCGTGTTGTTCGCGTCCGCGAGCGGCTGCTCGCTGCTGCACGAGGCCGCGACCAGGCCGGCGCCGGAGCCGCCGGTGCGCCGGGAGGAGGGCGTCCTCTCGCGCGGCAACCCCGACGAGCTGGGCCCGGACGAGCGCCTGCTGCTCGCCGAGTACACGGACACGCAGGCCGCGAAGGTCGCGATGGAAGCGCAGCTCGCCGAGGCGCGCGCGACCATCGACGGGCTGCAGGCCCAGATCCGCCAGCTCGAAGAGGCGCGCGACCGCGAGCGCACCGGGCGCGCCGCGGCGGAGGCCGAGGCCGAGCGCCTGCGCGCCACGCTCCAGGACCGCGAGGCCAAGATCCTCAGCCTGCACCTGGAGAAGGCCAAGGTGACGCAGGACCTCCTGCTCGCGCGCATCGAGGCTGCCGAGCGCCAGGCCGAAGCGGCAGAAGAAGCGGCGAAGGCCGCCGGCCCGGCGATGCCTCCGCGCGGAGGCGAGCGGTGAACGGCGGCGCGCACTGCCTGCTCGCGTGCGCCGCGTTGCTCGCGCTCGCGGGCTGCCGCATCCCCACGCCGCCCGAGCCCAAGCCGGTGCACGCGTGGTTCGCCGATCCGCGCGACACCGCCAGCGTCCG
>DATGPD010000355.1:0-2650 GCA_035305285.1 Planctomycetota bacterium | reverse complement strand
AACGTAGCGGCGGCACTCCGCCCGCGGGAGAACCGCACTCGGCCGGTCGACGAAAACTGTTGCGCTCGTTCGCGAAACGCGTCACCTCCGCGCATGGAGTCGCCGCAGTCGGGTTCCGAGCCGCCGCCCGAGCGGCGCGTGTTCTGCAACCGAACGCTGAACCTCCGTGCGATCCAGGCCGTCGGCTTCGACATGGACTACACGCTGGTCCACTACGACGTCGCGCACTGGGAAGAGCGGGCGTACGCGCACGTGCAGCGCCGCCTGCAGGCGCGCGGCCTGCCGGTCGGCGACCTGCGCTTCGACCCGGAGCTGTTCACCCGCGGCCTGATCATCGACGTCGAGCTGGGCAACATCGTGAAGGCGAGCCGGTTCGGCTACGTGACCCATGCCGCGCACGGCACCGCGCTCCTCGACCACGAGACCCGCCGGCGCACCTACAGCCAGGTGTGGGTCGAGCTGAGCGAGCCGCGCTGGGTGTTCCTGAACACCCTGTTCTCGCTGTCCGAGGCGTGCCTCTACGCGCAGCTCGTCGACCTGCGCGACCGCGGGGTGCTGCCGGTCGAGCTGGGCTACCCCGAGCTGTACGTGCTGGTGCGCGACACGATGGACGCGGCGCACCTCGAAGGCGAGCTGAAGGCGGAGATCGTCGCCGACCCCGAGCGCTTCGTCGTCCTCGATCCCGACCTGCCGCAGGCGCTGATCGACCTGCGCCAGGCGGGCAAGCGCCTGTTCCTCGCCACGAACTCCGACTGGCTCTACACGCGCGCGATGATGAGCTGGACGTTCGACCGCTTCCTGCCCGGCGCGAACTGGCGCGACCTGTTCGAGTTCGTCATCGTGCAGGCCGGCAAGCCCGGCTTCTTCGACCAGGCCGCCGAGTTCCACGAACTGGTCGGCGACCTCGGTGACCGGCGCCCAGTCGCCGGCCGCCTGGAGCAGGGCAAGGTCTACGCCGGCGGCAACGCGCAGGTCGTGCAGGCCTCCCTGGACCTCGGCGGCGAAGAGATCCTCTACGTCGGCGACCACGTCTACGCCGACGTGCACGTCTCCAGCAGCATCCGACGCTGGCGCACCGCGCTCGTCCTGCGCGAGCTGGAGGAGGAGGTGAAGGCCGAGCAGGACTTCGCCGGCGCGCAGCGCGAGCTGGAGGAAGGCATGGCGCACAAGGAACGGCTGGAGCGCGAGCAGGCGACCCTCCGCCTCGCGCTGCAGCGGCTGGAGCACGGCGGCCGGCTGCCGGCCGGGGTGAACGGTCCTCCCGGCGCGCTGCGCGAACGCCTGCGCGCGCTGCGCGCCGAACTGGAGGCACTCGACCAGCGCCTCGCGCCGCTGGCGCAGCAGGCGAACCGCCTCGCGCACGCGCGCTGGGGCCCGCTCATGCGCGCCGGCAGCGACAAGAGCCGCCTCGCGCGTCAGATCGAGCGGCACGCGGACGTGTACACGTCGCGGGTGTCGAACCTGCTGTGGCTGACGCCGTTCGGGTACTTGCGGGCGGCGCGCGGCAACCTGCCGCACGACGCGTGCACGACGTGCGGAAGAGCTGAAGCCGAACTCGACTAGCGGCGCCGGAACGGACCGCGACGGTCCGCGCGCGTCGCATGCGCGCCGCGCGCCCGGATCGGCGACCTCGCGCGCGCCGCACTCAGCCGCGCGCAGCCGAGGGTACGGGGGTCGGATCGCCCTCGTGCGCCGGCGACCCGGGGCCGCCCCCGTCTTCGATTGGAACCGGCACGAGGCGCACCGGTGCGTCGTGCGCGCGCTGCCCGGGCCCGCCCGTCCGTTCCTGCGGCGTTTCCGCGGCGCCTCCCTGCTTGCCGGTCCGGATGCCCGCGCGCTCTGCGTGAATCACCGCCTGCGTCACGATCTCCCGCTCCTCGGGGGCGAGGTCCTCGATGCGCCCCGTCGTCAGCTTCACCGCACACCACTGATCCTGCTCCTTCATGATCAGCTCCACGTGCATGTAGTAGCCGATCGGGACAAAGCCGAGGAACACCGCCTCCTCGGGCTTGTCCCACCAGAATCCCCCGATCGCGATGTCCTTCGGGTCCTGGTGGTCGCTGCCCACGTAGAAGTACCACACGTGGCGCCGCTCCTCGCCTTCCGGGTCGGGGTACGCCCAGGTGACCACTTCCGTTCCCTCCGCCCCACCGGCCGTGCGGTGGGACAGGATGAAGGGAAAGCGAATGTGGACCAGGAGGTCCTGCAGCACGCCCAGCTTGGCGAGCGCCTGCACGATCACCATCGCTTCTCTGGCGCGGTCATCGGACTTCAGTGCGCGCACCAGGACGGCAGCGTCCTCGAGATGCGACGAGTCGAACTCCCTGCGGAGACCGGCGGCGTCTGCGGCCGCCAGCTCGGAGCGCACGCCCTCCCCGGCTTCGGCGAGCGCGTCCACGAGCAGGCGGACGACCTCGTCGACATCGCCCGTGCGCACGACCGCCCGGAGCGCGCGGCGCAGCGCCTCGCGGTAGAGCACCGGATGGGTGGCGGCGGCCAGCGCCGCGGTCCTGGGCGTGACCGCGGTCGGCTGGTCCGTGATCTTCATGTAGGCAGCGCCGTCGATCAGCTCGATGCCCTCGGCCTTCTGCCGCGAGTCGCCGTGCTCGACCACGTAGGCACGGAAGCTCGCGGCGCCGGTCCGGTGCCA
>DATGPD010000354.1:0-3330 GCA_035305285.1 Planctomycetota bacterium | reverse complement strand
GACAAGCTGGCGCCGCTGCGCGCCGCGCGCGACGAGGCGCGCGCCGCGGTCAGCGCGGAGGAGGCAGTGTTCGAGAAGTTCCTCGCCGAGGCGCGCGCGCTCACCGAGGCGCGAGAGGCCGAGATCGCCAAGGTCGCCGCGGGCCGTGCCGACCACCTCACCGGTCTGCCGCCCGACCTCGTCGCCCGCTACGAGAAGCTGTTCCGGTCGCGGGACCGGCTCGCGGTGTGCGCGGTCGAGGGGCAGGTATGCCAGGGGTGCTACAACCGCATCACGATGAACGACGTCGCGCGCCTGCGCGGCGGCTCGTCGATCGTCGAGTGCGGCTCGTGCAACCGCATCCTGTACCTGCGCGACGACGAGGCGTGATCGCGCCCGACCAGGCGATCTGCGCGGTGATCGCCGGCACCGCGGGGCACATCGACCACGGCAAGAGTTCGTTGGTCCGCGCGCTCACCGGGATCGACCCCGACCGCCTGCCGGAGGAGAAGGAGCGCGGCCTGACCATCGACCTCGGGTTCGCCAACGTCGCGCTGCCCGACGGGCGCCGGATGGGCATCGTCGACGTGCCCGGCCACGAGCGCTTCGTGCGCAACATGGTCGCCGGCTCGACCTCGATCGACATCGCGATCCTCGTGGTCGCCGCCGACGACGGGGTCATGCCGCAGACCCGCGAACACCTCGACATCCTGCAACTCCTCGGCGTGCGCCGCGGCCTCGTCGCCCTGACCAAGATCGACATCGCCGACGAGGAGACGATCCTGCTCGCCGAGGAGGACATCCGCGCCGCGCTCGCCGGCACGCCGCTGCAGGATTTCGAGATCGTGCGGGTCAGCGCGGTGACCGGGCAGGGCGTGCCCGAGCTGCTCGAGAAGCTCGCCGCGCTCGCGCTCGCGGTGCCGCCGCGCCCCGCGGAAGTACCGTTCCGCATGCCGATCCAGCGCGTGTTCTCGCTGCCCGGGATCGGCACGGTGGTGACCGGCATCCCGGCGACCGGCGCGCTGCAACCGGGTGACGAAGTCGAGTTCCTGCCCGGCGGCGCCCGCTCGCGCGTGCGCGCACTGCACGCCTACGGGCGGAAGGTCTCGCGCGCGGTGGCCGGCCACTCGACCGCGCTCTCGGTGCCCGACGCCGACCTCGAGCGCCTGCACCGCGGGATGGTCGCCGCCGCGCCCGGCGCGTTCACCGCCGGCCGGGTCGTCGACGTGCAGGTCCACGTGCTGCCGAACGCCAAGCCCATCGAGCACCGCGCGCCGGTCCGCTTCCACGTCGGCACCGCCGAGGTGCAGGGCACGCTGGTGCTGCTCGACGCCGACCGCGTCGATCCCGGCAGCGACGTCGTCGCGCGCGTGCTGCTGGAGGAGGAGGTTTGCACGGTGCCCGGCGAGCGCTTCCTGCTCCGCCTGCAGAACCCCGTGCGCACGGTCGGCGGCGGCACGGTGTTGCGCCTGCTCGCCGCTGCGTCGCGCTACCGTCGCGCGGTGCTCGGTCAGGAGTTGCACGACCTGCACGCGGCGGGCAGCTCGCTGGAGGCGCAGGTGCGCAAGCACCTGGAGCACGCCGGGCCCGCGGGGCGCACGATCGCCGAGCTGGCGACCGCGATCGCCGTCGACCAGGCGAGCGTCGGTGCCGTGGTCCGCAGCCATCCGGACGTCTTCTTCCACGAGTCGGGCGAGCGCGCCTTCCTGCGCTCGGTGCTGGCCGCCGGGATCGACGAGGTCGTGCAGGGCGTCGACCGCATGTTGAAGTCGAAGCCGCTCGCCGCGTCGGTGGCCAAGTCCGCGTTGCGCACGAGCCGCACACTGCCGCAGGTCCTGCTCGACGCGGTCCTCGACGAGTTGCAGCGCGAAGGCCGCGTGCGCGGCGGCGCGGGGGGGCGGCTCGTGTTCGT
This sequence comes from Planctomycetota bacterium, assembly GCA_035305285.1. Lineage (GTDB taxonomy): Bacteria > Planctomycetota > UBA1135 > UBA1135 > UBA2386 > DATGPD01. The sequence goes on along the minus strand of DATGPD010000354.1, from coordinate 1,439 downwards.
CGAGCGCATGCGCCCGCTGTCGCCCGAGGACCAGGCGGTGGTCGATCAGGTGTGCGCGGTCAGCGAGGCCGCCGACCTCAAGCCGCCGACCGAGGAAGAGATCGCGGCCGCGACCGGCCTGCGCGGCGACGCGCTCGCGAGCGCGCTGCAGCGCGCGCAGGACGAGGGGCGCATCGTCCGCGTCGGCGACCACTACTACGCGGGCGCGGCGATGCGGCGCGCGATGCGCGCGGTGCGCGACAACTGCCTGGCGCACGGCGGCGAACTGGACATTCCGGGCCTGCGCGACACGCTCGCGACGAGCCGCAAGTACCTGATCCCGCTGCTGGAGCACTTCGACGCGATCGGCCTCACCCGGCTCCGCGGCGGCACGCGCGTGCTGTTGCCGTCGTCGCGCCTGCTCGCGGAGCTCGACGCGCCGGCCTGATCGCCGCGCGGGTCGCGTGCCGTTTCGCACCGCCGGATCGGCGCCAACGGCGGTGCCGGCACGCGCGATGCGGCCGGGCCCGGCACGCGGCGTCATGAAGTCCTCAACTTCGCGGGGGCCGTCATGCCGATAATGACGAGGCTTCTCCAGGATCCGCGCATGACCAGCGAGCCGCGTCCCTCTGATCACCTGCCGCAAGACGCCGGTCCGCCGGCCTCGGGCGACGATCTCGATCAAGCGTTCGCCGACGTCGAGCAGGAAGTCGGCATCCAGCCGACGCCGTCGGGCGAGCCCGGGCAGGCGGATGCGGACGTCTTCGCCGATCTGGACATCGACGACGCGGACGACGTGTTCGTCATCGACGACGAGGAACTCACTGGCGCGCCCGCGGCCGCGGACGCGCCGGCGGCGGAGCCGGTCGCCGCGGCGGCGCAGCAGCCGGCGCCTCAGGCCTCCGACTTCGGCGACGAGCTGTCCGTGCGGCCCGACGACGGCGCGTCGGAGCCCGAGGAGCCGGAACCGAGCTCGCTCGAGGACGCGCTGTTCGCACCGCCCAAGGCGATCGAGCCGTCGGAGCGGTTCGGCGAGGAGCCGACCTTCCGCGAGGACGGCGGCCACACCTGGGGCGGCGGGGACCTGAGTCACGAGGAGATCGGGATCGCCGCGCGCGAGGGGGACGACCAGAGCCCGCACCTCCTCGAGGAGGACGATGCGCCCTGGGTGCCGCCCGGGGAAGAGCTGGAGATCGTCGGCGACGACGGCGACCGGCTCGACGACGACCTCGACAGCGGCTACCCGGACGCGGAAGCCGACGCGGCCGAGCAGTTCGGCCAGCCGGCGCACGCCGGCGCGGAGCTCGGCATCGAGCCGGTCGAGGAGACCGACTACACGGCGCCGGCGAGCGGCGTGTGGGGCGGGGCCGAGTCGACGCTGCGCCCGGCCGCGGAGGCCGACGACTTCGCGAGCGCCGAGGACGCCTACGGCGACGACCAGCCCGCCGAGGAAGAGGACA
>DATGPD010000353.1:0-3164 GCA_035305285.1 Planctomycetota bacterium | reverse complement strand
GGGCGGCCGCGAGCGCCGCGAGCATCGTGCGGGGAGAGTTCATCGTCGCACCTCCGTTGCCTCTTCGGGCCCGCTGCGGTCGGCAGCCGGCTCCTCCGGCGAGTCCGTGTCCTCCCACGCGAAGAACTCGTCGAGTTCGCGCTGCACGCGCAGGTTGATGTCCATCGTGATGTGGATCGGCTTGATCTCGATCGGCTCGCTGCGCACGCGGTGCGAGACGCAGCCGGCGAGCAGGAGGACCATGGCGGTGCGGGAGGTGCGAAGGGTCATGAGCGACTCTTGGGTGGGGAGCGTCCGGTGCGTTCGCGGAGGCGTGCCTGTGCGGCGAGCACGGAGGCGAGCGCGGCGTCGAAGCCGGCGAAGTCGAGCGCGAGGACGAGTTCCTGTGCAACGCGCACGCCGCGGCCCGACACGCGCACTTGCAGCGTGGTGCCGGCCGCGCCTTCGCCCTCGCCGGCCGACGGGACCAGTTCGAAGCGCAGTTCGTCGAACGCGAACTCCTCGAGCGTGCCGACGATCCGGTCTTCGACCGCGTCCTGCACGTCCTTGCCCGCCGACTCGACCGCCGCGCGCGCGTGTTGGCGCACCAGCTCGGCCGCCGCGGCGTCGAGCACGCGCAGCACGCCGCCGTCGGCGCGCAGGCTGCCGCGCGGCAGCTCGAATGCGGGTTCGCCGCCCGGGCGGAAGGCCACTTCGACTTCCCCTGACAGGCGGCCGCTGCCGGTCACGCGCCCGCCGCAGAGCAGCTGCAGCCACGGATCGAGCGGCGCGCGCTCGACCGCGAGCACCGTGCGGACGGAGGTCGTGCCGGGCGCGACCTCGAACGGGCTCGCGCGCAGGGTGCCTTCCGCGTCGAGCGCGCAGCGCAGCTCGTCGACCCGCAGCGTCGGTCCGGGCAGCAGCGCGAAGCGCAGCGTGCCGCCCGCCGCGGCGAGGTCGCCGACCGCGAGCGCGTCCCAGCGCAGCTCGCCGGGCTCGGCGGAGCGCGGCGGCGCGAGCGCGGCGAGGCGCAGCGCGCCCTGCAGGCCGCCGACGTGCACGCGCTCCCCGAGGCGCAGGACGACGTCCGCGAAGGCCAGCGTCGCGCGGCCTTCGCCGGGCGCGGCGAACGGCACCTCGGCGCCGAGCGCGAGCGTGCCGTCGCCGGTCGCCGACACGGCACCGCCGCCGAGGGCGAACGGCCCGCTCGCGCGCAGGTCGATCGCCAGGGTGCGCGCGGAATCGCCGGAGAGCGCGGCGGTGCCGCGCAGGAGCAGCATGCCGTCCGCGCCGCCGCGGATCTCGACGGGCCCGCTCGCGCGGCCGTCGCCGCCGTCGATGAGATCGATGTCGGCCGCGAACGGCTCGTTCCACGCCGTGCCTGCGACGTTCGCCCGCCACCGGCCGGGCTCCGCTGCGAAGTCGGCGTCGATCTCGACGTCCACGACGCCGCCGTCGACGATGCGCGCGTCGGCGAAGGCTGCGTGCCTGAAGGGAAGGTCCGGCAGCGGGGACCCGCCCCACGCCCCGCCCTTCTCGGTCCCCGCGCCGCGCATCGGCCACGGCCGGCTGCGGTCCCAGACCGCGCCTTCGACGCGCAGGGTCGCGATCCGCCCGGCGACCAGGTCCGCGACCGAGAAGGTTGCGACGACGCGCCGCGCGCGCAGCGCGGGGTCGCCGCCGCCGACTGCGAGGTCGGCGACCTCGACGCGGTCCGGCGCCAGCCGCACGAGCGCGAGATGCACGGGAGCGCCCGCGCGGGCCGCGAACCCGGCGCGCAGGCGGTGCTCGACCCAGCGCGGCAGCACCCGGGACCACCCGACCGCAACGACGGCGGCGAGCGCTGCCGCCGCGAGGGCGACGCGCCGCACGACGCGGCTTCGGCGTTGCCGGGCGGGGAGGGGCATCGCCTCCCCTCTGCAAGTCGCATGCGACGGCGCGCGGCCGCGGGTGGGGGCCTTGCTTCCCGGCGGCCGGACCGTAACCAGGCTTTCGCAATGCGCTTCCCGCTCCCCTTGCTCCTCGCGTGCTGCCTCGGCGCGTGCTCGAAGGAATCGACCGATTCGCCCGCGGCGCCGTCAACCGCATCGAGCGGACTGCCCGCCACCCTGTTCCCGGAGACCACGCCGCCCGAGGGTCAGGACGTGGAGACGGTGAAGAAGACCGCCAAGGCCGGCGATCAGGTCGTGCTCGCCGCGCAGGTCGGCGGGCGCAAGCAGTGGCAGGTCCCGGGGAAGGCCATCTTCCTCGTGATCGATCCGGTGCTCGAGTCGTGCGACGAGATGGAAGGCGACGACTGCCCGACGCCCTGGGACTTCTGCTGCGTGCCGAAGGACCAGGTGACCGCCAAGCTCGCCACCGTGCGCGTCGTGGGCGCCGACGGCGAGCCGCTGTCCGCTTCGGTCGAGGGCGCGCACGGCGTCGCACCGCTCAAGCACGTCGTCGTGCAGGGCACCGTCCAGCGCAACGACGAGAGCGGCCTCGTGCTCGACGCGACGAGCATCTGGGTCAAGAGCTGACCCGCCGCGCGGTCAGACGAGGTCGAAGTCGCCGAGCGTGTACCACCAGCGCTGGCCGACCTCGCTGAAGGTCAGCCCGGGCTGCGCGAGGCGGCAGCCGATCGAACGGAAGAAGGTGCGCGCCGAAGGTTCGCTCTCGAACCCGCGGTCGTGCAACGCGCCGGCCTCGCGCGCCTGCGGCGGGAACACGGCGAGGATGCGCCTGCGGCCGTGCGCCCGGGCGCGCGCCGTGGCGCACGCGACCAGGGCATCGAGCGCCTCGCCGTCGCCGCTGCGGGTGAGCAGCTCGGCGATGGTGCACGACTGCGGCAACAGGTCGTGCACCGGGCGCAGGACGGCGAACCCGACGAGGCGGCCGGCGCGGCGCGCCTCCCACGACTCGTAGCAGCCGCTCGGGCAGCGCGCGTAGCGCCAGGCGAGGTAGGTCGCGGTGCGCAGGTTCGTGCAGCCCTTCTCCGCGGCGTGCTCGGCGGCGAGGTCGGCGGCCCAGAGCGAGTGCACGAGCACGTCGCCCTCCGGATGCCAGCCGGGGTCCTGCTCGGTCTCGGCGAGCGCGGCGAGCTCCGGGATCTCGTCGATGATGCCCGCGTCGCGCAGCGCCGCAGACGGAATGTCCGCGGTCCGCAGGATCTCCCGCAGCCCGCCGACCGGCACCCCGCCGCCCGG
>DATGPD010000352.1:0-2627 GCA_035305285.1 Planctomycetota bacterium | reverse complement strand
CACGGACGCGCGCGGCCTGGCCCGGCTCGAGGGCTTCGCCCCTGCCGCGCCGTGCGAGAGTTGGGAGTGCCGGTCGTCGGACGGGTACGTCGTCGCGACGACGGCGGACGACCGCGCCGTCGTCGGCATCAACGCGTACGACCCGGACCTCGCGCCGTGGCGCTTCGACATGCGCGGCGCTTGGGACCAGGAGCGCGCGCCGCTCGCCGCCGCGGTCTTCACCGAGCGTGGCATCTACCGCCCGGGCGAGCCGCTGTACGCCAAGGCGATCGTGCGGCGCGGCCCGCTCGGCGCGCTCGCGCCTGCGGCCGGCGACTCCGCACGCTGGATCTTCCGAGACCGCGAGGACGGCGTGCTCGCGGACACGGTGGTCCGGCTGAGCGAGTTCGGCACGACGGATCGCGAGTTCCGGCTGGCGCCGTCGCTGCCGCTGGGGCACTACACGGTCGAAGTCCAGCTCGTGCACGACGGCGCGTGGCAAACCGCGGCGCGCACCAGCTACCAGGTCGCCGAGTACCGCCCGCCCGAGTTCCTGGTCGACGTCGCGGCCGACGACCGCCCGCGCCTCTCCGGCGACACGGCGGACGCGCACGTCTCCGCGCGCTACCTCTTCGGCGCGCCCATGGCGAACGCGCTCGTGCACTGGCACGCGCGGCGCAGACTGCTCGACGGCTGGGAGCTGCGCATCCCCGGCACCGACGACTTCATCATCGGCAACCGCTCGTACGGCTGGTTCGACGACGCGGCCGAGCCCGCCGTGCGGGTCCTGACCTCCGCGACGGATACGCTGGACGAGGGCGGGCGGCTCGACCTGAGGATCCCGCTCGAGGCGTCCGCCGGACGCGCGGCGCAGGCATCGCTCGTCGCGACCGTGACCGACGCGAACCGGCAGACGGTCTCGGCCGCCGCGTCGTTCACCGTGCACCCCGCCGAGTTCTACGTCGGCGCGCGGCAGCAGGGCGAGAGCTGGTTCTGGACCGCCGGCACGCCGGTCTCGCTCGACGTGATCGCCGTGCGCCCGGACGGCGAGCGCGTCGCGGGCGTCGAGGTGAGCGGCGTCATCGTCCGCAGGGAATGGCACCAGGCGCGCCGCCTGCGTGACGGCACGCTCAGCCAGGTCGGCGGCTGGGTCTCGGACACGGTGGCCACGTGCACGGTCCGCACCGCCGCCGACCCCGCGGCGTGCACGTTCACGCCGCCCGCCGGCGGTTCGTACGTCGTCACGCTGCGCGCGGCCGATGCCGCGGGCCGCGAGGCCGTCACCTCCTTCGTCCGCTGGGCGTCCGGCCGCGACTGGGTGCCGTGGAACGACCAGACGCAGCTCAAGATGGACATCATCGCGGACCGCGAGCGCTACGCGCCCGGCGACACCGCGACGCTGCTCTTCGCCTCGCCCTTCACCGACGCGGAGGCGTGGATCACCGTCGAACGCGAACGCGTGCTCGAGTCCCGTCGCATCCGCGTCACCTCCGGCACCACGACGCTGAAGCTGCCGATCACGGAGGCGCACGCGCCCAACGTGTTCGTCTCGATGATCGTCGTGCGCGGCCGCAGCGCACCGCCCGGCCCATTGGACGACCCGGGCCGCCCCACGATGCGCGTGGGCTACGCGGAGCTGCGCGTCACGCCCGAGGTCAAGCGGCTGAACGTCGACGTGGCGCCGCTCGCGCCCGAGTACCGGCCCGGCGACACCGCCGCGGTCCGCATCGCCGTGCGCGACGCCGAAGGCCGCGGACACCGCGCCGAGGTCACGCTCTGGGCCGTGGACCAGGGCGTGCTCGCGCTCACCGGCTACCGCACGCCGGATCCGCTGGACCTGCTCTACGCCACGCGCGGCCTCGGCATGCGCCTCGCCAGCAACCTCGCCACCGTCGCACCGCAGGTGCCGGAGGGCGAGAAGGGCAGGCGCGAGCCGGGCGGCGGCGGCGGCGGCGACCTCGCCGGCATCCTGCGCTCGCGCTTCCAGACCACCGCGTTCTTCCTCGGCTCGGTCATCACCGATGCGAACGGCGATGCCGTGGCGCGGGCGAAGTTGCCGGACAACCTCACCACGTTCCGCGTCATGGCCGTCGCCGTCACCGCCGGCGACCGCTACGGCTCCGGCGAATCCGACCTGCTGGTCTCGCGCCCGCTCGTCGCGCGGCCGGCGCTGCCGCGCTTCGTCCGCGAGGGCGACCGCTTCACGGCCGGCGTCGTCCTGAACTCGCGCATGGGCGGCCGCGTCGATGCGCGCGTGGAGGCGAAGGCCGACGGCATCGAGCTGCGCGGCCGCAACCGGCAGGACGTGCGGCTCGAGGGCGCGCGGCCGGGCGAGGCGAGGTTCGAATTCCGCGCGCAGGCGGGCGATAGCGCGCGCTTCACCTTCTCCGCGCGCGCCGGCCGCGAGGCGGATGCCGTCGCCACCGCCGTGCCGGTGAAACCGTTCTACCACCCGCTCTCGCAGACCGTGGCCGGGCTGCTCGCGGACACCGCCAGCACGGAACTCGTTCTGGACGACGACGTGGATCCCGCGCGCTCCGTGCTCGACATCAGCTTCGGCACCTCGCCGCTCGCGGCGATCGCCGGCGCGCGCAACGACCTGCGCCTCTATCCGTACGCCTGCACCGAGCAGATCGCGAGCGTCGCGC